>JADFHG010000127.1 GCA_022567365.1 Planctomycetota bacterium
GCCGGGAGTGCGCACCGGGGAAAGTCGGTCCGCTCGCCGGTCATGGCCAGTCGGGCGATCTCGTGATCATACGCGACGTCCATGCTCGGGAGAAAGTCCACTAGGCCCGCTTCGTAGGCCATGATGGCCGCGTTGACGTCATCATACACGAGCATGTCCACGGTTCGGCATGCGATCGCCTTGGCGTCTCGGAAGAACGGGTTCACCACCAGGCGCGCGCGGCGCTTGAACTTCCAGTCCGCAAGTCGGTAGGGTCCGTTGGTGATCAAGCCGGGATACCCACGCGCGTGGTAGTCCGGTTTGGTCCACTGGGAGTCATACACCACGAGCCCCTCCGCGGTAATCGCGGCGCCGCGATGTCGCCGCCGAAGTCGTTCAATACTCTTGTGACAGGGGGATAACACGGGGAACGCGGTCAAGTCGAGGAAGAACGGGCACGGCTCGGTCAAACGCACGACCAGGGTATGCTCGTCCGGCGTTTCCAGCCCGACCTTCGAAAACTCGGCATCAAGCTGACCCGCATGTTGCGCGAAGATTTCCTCGTGGATGCCTGGCCATGCCAACTTGGCGTCGTTGATCGCTTCCGCAAACACCGACCAAGCGGACGGGTCCTGGTCGCCGTCGGGAACCGGCACGCCTACCACGGCCACCCGTTCGCGAACGAGCGGATCGGCCACGAGCGAGCGAACCTGATCCTCATCAATGCGCCAACCGCCCGCGAGCCGCGAAAGTGGTGCGAGCACACCCACGCCTTGATTGCGCCAAGCTGCGTATGCCGATGCCCCGACGACGCGGTCGGTCAACAAGAAGGCGTAGTCCGCAGCCGTGCCCGGCTCGATGGCGCGGCGCCATGCCCGAACGAAGTCCCCCGCGGTGACCGGATCGCCGTTCGACCAGTGTCCGTCCCCGCGTATCGTGAAGGTATAGGTCAATCCGTCGTCCGACACCTTCGGCGGGAAATGGGCCGCACCCTCGATCGGTTCGAGCGTCTTCGGGTCATACGAGGTAAGCCCTTCCCAAATGTTCAACGCGACGCGCAAATCCTGGGTCCAGCTCATTCGAGCCGGATCGAGCGTGTGAATGCCCGAGGGATTGACGTAGGTAAAGTCCGCGCGCGGTTCGCGCTCCGCGAGCGAGTAGACAAGCAGCAAGGCAAGCAGGCAAACGGTGCAAACGGAGATGAGACCGCGAATCATCAGCCCACCGAGAATGTGTGGAAGTGGCCGGTTATCCGTGCGGCGCCGGCACCCGCAAACGGGCGGCCCCGTCGCCGGTGAAAGCACAGGCGGGGAGCCAGTGCCACACTTTCTCAACGGGCCGCTACGGGGCGCCGGTCGGGACGTTCCACGGCGCGTCGTTCAATATGCCCGACTTGGGTGTGCCGTCCGCGTCGGCCGCGCCGACCCACAAGGCAAGCGCTTTGAGCATTGTGTCCTTCTTCGCGGGATCCTGCACGACACCGACGGTCTTTGAAAAGGAATACTCCAGTTTTGCGGTGATGTCGCCGCCCCGACCATTCCCGACGATAACGCCCAGCAGCTCCTCGGCCGCGCCCAGGCGGGACTCGAGCGATTGTTGCTCATCCACGGACAGCACCTTGCCCGCCCAACGAGCCGCATAGCGCTCGGCGTCCAAACGCAGGAATACCGCAAGTCGCCTGACCAGTTCCCCATTTTGCGGCGCCGTCAACTGGCCCGCAACGCGAAGAAAATACGAGTAGGCATCCACCTCCGCCCTGTCCACGAAGACGGCCTTTCGCCGAAGCTGCAAACGCACGTCGAACAGCGCCATGAACCCGTCGAACACCTCCTGCACTTGTTTGTCGTATGCCAGTGCAAGATAGATACGGCTGAGTACGACGTATTCGGATTCAGCGGCGCCGGCCGAACGCAGCGCGGTGATCGCGGCTGCCCGTTGATCCTTGTCGTTTTCCAGGGTCGGGATTTCCTCGGCGAGCCCTCGGGCACAAAGAAACCGAACCACGGCCTCCTTGGAGGCAAGACCCGCGACGAGCCCCGGAATACGGTCGGACCTCTTGATGTCGAAGAGAATCCGGGCAAGCCCCTGGGCCACCGTGGGGTCGGTATCAGCTTTCGCGAAATCCTCGGTGGCCACGACGCCGGCCTGTTTCGCGAGTGCCCGGACGAATTGTTCCGAGTTGGCGGGATCGCGGAGTTGTTCCGTAAACGCGGTGCGAAACCGCTTGAAGCGGTCCGGCTCCTCCGACTTGGTGAACACCTCGACCTGTTCGCGAATCCAGTCGTGGATCGCGCGGTGATCGGTTCTGCCGATGGTGTCCTTCGCACGGATTCCGGAAAGTGGGTCGGAACCACCGGCCTGCCCGCTTGCGGACATTCCGAGAAGGCTCAGATAAACGAACGCTATTGCGCTTCCGTACGATGACCGTCTATTCATGCCGGTTGCTTCAAGCCGGACCGTGTATTACGGTCAGGGTTTACTGATTGCAGTGGTTGTCTGTTCGTCGCGTGGGTGCCGGGGTAGGCCTCGACCAAGCGTCGATCCAAAGAACACCAGCGGCGTCCAGCGCGGGAATCGCACGCCACCCGCAACCTTATCCACACTACCCGCGAGGTGTCAAGCGTAGGCCAACTGATCAACCGGCAACCCGGTGGCCTGTGCATCTCCAAACGACGGTCCGGGGATGGATCGCGATACCCGGTCGGGGCGGCGATCCTTGACTCGTTTTCGACAACCGGGCTATATTCCTCTCAGGTAATCGACGCAGCGTCGGTCTCGGTTCGGGAGCGATGGCAATCCGCCTCTCGCCAGGCGGTGCGCCGTTTGCCACCCCCAGCATTGGGCCGCGGGAATCGCGGAGGCCCGATCGGCGCTAACATTGGTGGTGCGGCCCGGCGTTTCGCACCTGCTGGCGGAACCATCGCCTTGAACCCGTACGATCGACTCGCGAATGGCAAAGTTTGAGCGCATCCCGACGCCGGCGGTTCGACGCCTCAGCCTCTACCTTCGCCAGCTCGAGCGGTTTCGCGCGGCCGATCGCCGGACGGTCTCGAGCAGGGAATTGGGCGACGCCGTTGCCGTAAGCGACGCACAGGTTCGCAAGGATCTGGCCTACTTCGGTCAGTTCGGTCATCCGGGAATCGGCTACCGCATTGCCGAGTTGATCGATCGGGTCAGGCGTATCCTCGGCACCGACAAACAATCGAACGTGCTCATCGTCGGCGTTGGCAACCTCGGCCGTGCCCTGGCGTCATATCGGGGATTTGCGAAACAAGGCTTTGACCTCGTCGCGGCCTTCGACGACGACGCAAGGAAGATTGGCACACGTTTGACCGAGTCGATCCGCGTGAAGCCAATGGATGATCTCGTGAAGACCGTCGCCGGGCATCAGATCCGCTTCGGCATCCTCTGCGTGCCCGCGACATCGGCACAGGCGGCGGCGGAGCAGATGATCGCCGCCGGAATCCGTGGGATTCTCAATTTTGCCCCGGTAACGCTACAGGTTGACGCCGGTGTGGCCGTCTCGTCCGTCGACTTGGCCGTCCATCTCGAACAGCTATCGTTCCAACTCGGGGGTGGCCGATATGGCGCTGGAAAGGCCGCGGACGTGTAGGCCCCAGCCCGGCGTTCCGGTGGGGATGGTCGGGCGGAGCAGACCGATCAGTTTGCGTTTGGGTAAGAAAAATCCAGTGCCGCTGATTTCGCTTGGTTGGCGCATCGAAATATCGGGGATCGAAGGCCGAATAACTTCGTGTACAATCACAGGATGTGTTTAGCGCGTAGCGGCCGCCCCCTGCGGCGGCCGTAGAAGTTCGGGAGCGTTTCGCATGCCCACGTTCCGCCACGGTGGGTGGACGCTACCGTGCGTTTACGGAAACAGCGCTAAAGACGTACCAATCACACGAAGTGAGGTGCGTGATGAATGAGCTGACCACAATTTGGGAACAGTTTTCGCTCTTCTTGTCGCAGCATGTCCCGGCTGGTTTCTTGCAACAGGCCGGGTGGGTCGCGGTGGGCACGCTCGTACTCGGGATCGGTATCAGCGTCCTGGGGGCGAAGCTCGCTCGTTTTGCGATGACGAGCGCGTTTGTGGTCGGCGGGTTTGCGGCCGGGTTCTTTTTCGGGCAGGCGTTTGGATATACGTCGCTGCTTTGCGGTTTCGTAGGCGCGGCGCTCATTGGTGCGATCGGATTCCTGACGTTTCGACTCTGGGTCGGCGTGACTGCGGCAACGCTGCTCTGCGTGGTCGCGTTGGGTGTGTTCGGGCAGCAACGGCTGCTCCCGCACGTCGGCGAGTTTCAACAGTCCATGATGGCTTGGTCGCCAACGGATGGGCCTGTCGAGTTCAGCGTACCCACGCCCGAAGAGCAGGCCGCGTTGCGCGACCGCACTCCTGAACAGTGGGCGGAGCAGTTCTGGTCATACGTCAAGCTGCGCGATCTCGATGCCGATCGGCAGGTCCGAGTCATCGGGATCGTCGCCCTGCTAACTGGCCTGCTATTGGGAATGGTCGCGGTTCGTACGACGCTCATTATCGGTACATCGGTCGTCGGAACGATTCTCGTTTCGACGGGCGTGGCGACCCTTTTCGCCAGGTTTGTACCCGACGGTTATCATGCCGGATTCCAACACGCCGGGGTCGTTGGGATCGGCGTTGGCAGCTTCCTCGCAACGTCCGTTATTCTACAGACGCTCGTGACTCGATCGGCGCGATCGCGCAGTGAAGAGCCCGCGGACGCAAAAGCCTGAAACACGACGATATCGTACGTTCATATAAGATACCACGAGGAAAACGCCTCGTGGCGTCCACTGTGCGCGGGATCCAAACGATACCGGGTCGTTGCCGCGCGGTCGCGCCTACTCTGCAACGAACGACGCGGCGGTGACGATAACCTGGGGTTAGAACGTGACCACATTCCTAAGCGATTGGACGCTGTTTCTTCACCGCTCCGGCGGCATATTGGGGGTGATACTGCTCATCGCCGGGCTGTCGGTAATGCTCTTCGGTTGGCGGCTCGCTCGACCCCTGATCGCGATCAGCTTCCTTGCGACCGGGTTCGCCGCAGTGATGTTGTTCACCGCAGAGGAGAGCTGGAGGCTCACCGCCGCAATCGGCAGCGGGCTTGCGATCGGCGGTCTTTGTTATTGGCAGCCCAGATTTGCAACCGCCTTGGCCGCGGGGCTTATCGCAAGCGGCGGCACATCCGCGTTCCTGACCTCGACGTTCAGCATGCACGGCCCGCTGCTCTTGGCGAGCGCTGCGGTGGCGTTGCTCGCCGGGTTGGGAGGCGGTCTCATCTACGACAAGATCGTCACCATTCTGATAACGGCCTTCGAGGGTGCGGTGCTGCTTGTATCGGGCGTGTCCGCGATTGTGATGGACTGGCCCTGGTTGTATTCGTACCTCCATTCCATGGTCCTGGGGAGCGCCTTCGTCCTGCCGTTTTGCCTGCTGGTTCCGACCATAGTTGCGAGCTTCTACCAAATGGCCGACGTGCGTAGGTCGCAAGCCCCCCACTAACATCCTGTTGAAGAAGTCCGCGTAGCGTCCGCCCCCTGTGGCGGACGTGGCTTTCGAGACCGCTATCGCCGTCCTACGGCCGCCACGGGGGGCGGCCGCTACTTTCTCGTCGGAGCGCGACTTTTTCAACAGGCTGCTAGTGCTCCGTCACGCATAAACTTGCGGGTTGGCCGGCAACCCAAATCCGAACCGCGACCGTGAGGGAGCGGACTTTGCTATGCCTATCGCTCAACACCAACCCGTAAATCCACGTGTGACGCTGCACTAGAGCGAAATGTACGAACCGGCCCGCCTGCGGGTTGCCCTGTTGCGACCGGATCCGATGAAGCCGCCCCGTCCCTCAAACAACCTGTTGAAGATTGTGTGGCGCGGCCCGGATGATCGTCAAACTCGCCAAACGCGGGAATCGGGTCCACCGAAGCGGTCGCCCGCACGCGGAGCGGTCGAGGCTCTATTGAATACCTGGGGATGGTAATATCCTCGGATCTCGGCGGGATCTCCGTTACCGGTCGTTTCGGTAGCGTACGACCGCACCCCCGGCCACGGCAATGACGGGCACCTCGTGCGTTCTCCCGGCGCGGATTCTCGCCGATGATCGGCAACTACGCCGTAGTTCGCGGAATCACGCCGCCGCCAACTTCGTCTGGCACCGTAAATGCTGCGTTTCCCTTGCGGTGGTGGTGTGCGCACGGACAGCCCGTGGGCTGGACGGAGAATCGCACGAGGATTCCGACCACTCTGACAATGTGCTGGGGCAGGGGCGATTCGTGACACGCAGGAGGCAACAACAACGCAAACATAGGGGGCGCGACGTCACCCTACCGGTCGTTGAACCGGCCGCCGGCCACGGGCAAAGCCGGCTTGCCGGCCGACCGGGGCGGCGAAACTACGCACGTTGGCGGGCGATTTCGCTGTCGCTGGTCTACATCGCCTTTGCGCTTCACATCCTGCACTGGAAACTGACGGGGCAGACCCTCGCGCCGCTCGAACTCAACGAGGTGATGTACACGCTTGAATTGGGAATCATCACCGCGGGCTTTCTCTTCATGAGCTTCCTGGTTCTCGGCACGATGGTGTTCGGAAGGTTTTTCTGTTCCTGGGCGTGTCACATTCTGGTCCTGCAGGACTTCTGCGCGTGGATCCTCCGCAAGCTCGGCATCCGGCGCAAGCCGATCCGATCGCGGTTGCTCCTGTTCGTGGCGCCGCTCACGGCCCTCTACATGTTCGTCTGGCCGCAGGTTGTGCGGATGTGGCATGATCAAGCGTTTCCGACGTTTCACTTCGCCACCGATCGGCAGGGCTGGGCGTCCTTCGTGACCAACCACTTCTGGCGAAACCTCCCGTCCGCGGGTGTCATCGTCCTGACATTTTTTATCTGCGGATTCCTCATCGTCTACCTGCTGGGATCGCGCACGTTTTGCACGTACGTCTGTCCCTACGGGGCGATCTTCTCCCTCGCGGACCGGTTCGCGGTCGGACGAATTCTCGTGAGCGACGCCTGCAAGCAGTGCGGCACGTGTACGGCCGCCTGCACCAGCGGCATCCGCGTGCATGAGGAGGTCAAACAACACGGCATGATCGTCAACCCCGCGTGCATGAAGGATCTCGATTGCATCAGCGCGTGTCCGGAGGAGGCGCTCCACTATGGCCTGGCGAAACCGTCGCTGCTCAAGTCGATGAAGAGCGGCGGGCGTTTCGGGCTGAAGTACGATTTCTCGTTTCGCGAGGAGTTGCTCATCGCGTCGGTGTTTCTGTTCGTTCTACTCTCGTTTCGCGGCCTCTACAGCACGGTTCCGTTCCTCTTGTCGCTGGCGATCGGCGCGATCGTCGCCTATTGGTCGGTCATAGCGACGCGGATGCTTACCAAACCCAACGTCCGCTTCGGCTCGTTCGGTGTGAAACGCGTCGGGCGAATTACCCCCGTCGGGAGGCTGTTTGTCGTTTCATCGATCGCCCTTGCGGCATTCGTCGTACACAGCGGGTTCGTGCGCTATCATGAGTATACCGGCATCAAACAAGCGCGCAGGCTCCTGGCCGGTTCGAGCGCCGACGAGGCTGACGAGTTCACAAACAGCACGCTGTACCATCTCGGGGCCGCTGACCGGTGGGGGCTGGCGCACAACCCGCGGGTGCAGCGATACATGCTCGACGTCGCCGCGCGAATGGGACGGATCGACGATGTGAGGCGTTTCGCGGCGCGGCAATTGCGTCGAAACCCGAATGACCTGGATGTTCGATTGCGGTTGGCGCGCGCGCTGGGTGCCAATGGCCTGACTGCTGATGCCGAACTCGAGTTTGCGACGATTCTCGGCGGGTGGGACGGTTCCACAGACCGGGCGCCCGATGTTGTGGTCGCGGCCCATGAGGCGCTGGGAACACTATTCGCCCGTACGGGTAGATTTGCGCAGGCTGAAGCCGAGTTGGTAAAAGCCCTTGGCCTGAACCACGAGTCGGCGACCGCTCACGCCGAGTTGGGGAGTGTGCTCGCGGAGACAGGTCGGCTCGACGAGGCGATCAACAGTTTGACGAGCGCCCTGTCGATCGATCCCCGCCTGGGTAGCGCGCAATACAACCTGGGCACGATCCTTGCGCACCTCGGTCGGTTCGGTGAGGCAATCCCCTACTACGAGCGTGCCATCGAGACCGGGGCGGCCGATGGCGACGTACACAACAACCTCGGTTTCGCACTCCTCAAGACGGGACGGTCGGAGGAAGCAGGCCGACACTTCGAACGCGCGATCGCACTCAACCCGAAGCACGCGGCCGCCCATTTCAACCTCGCCGCGCTGTACGAGTCGAATCGGCGCACCGATGAGGCCGCGGAGCATTACCAGACCGCCGCCCGCCTCGACCCGCGCTACGCCCAACTGATCGGTCTAAGCCGTTGAATCCCGTTTGAATCCGGGGCCACGCGCGTTACCCGCGGCTTCCCATAGACCGGTTACCTGATCACCATGGTTTACCTGATCGTCGCGAAGCCGGACTTCAAGCTACCGGCCATCGCACAGATTACCCACACCAAATAGCCAGGAGGCTTTTTTCAAAGCGCTGGTAAACCATCGTGCGTCGGGTTCTTGACGCTGAGGTCCATCTTGTTTTCGACAATCTATCGACTAGTGGTTTGGTTGATTCGACTCTGAAGTACTCCAATCACGGTGTTTGGAACATTGCCGGGAGCCACGACGTGTTGAACCGCCCCGAGATCAGCGGCCACCTTGGGCATTCCATACACGACACAGGAATCGTGATTCTGCGCGATTGTCACGCCACCGCGCTTTTTCATGTTGAGTAATCCCTTCGTTCCGTC
>JADFHG010000128.1 GCA_022567365.1 Planctomycetota bacterium
GGCTCGACTTGGCTGCGTTCCGCGAGCTCGAGGCCTTTGCCCAGTTAGGGACCGAACTCGATCGCATCAGCCAGTCCCAGTTGGATCGGGGGTATCGTATGGTCGAACTCTTGAAACAGCCGCAATACCAGCCGATGAGTGTGGTCGATCAGATCATGAGCCTCTATGCCGGCATCCACGGTTACCTCGATGACGTCGCCCCGTCGGAAGTACGCAATTGGGAGCGTGAGTTCTTGCAGTTCATGCATGAGCGGAAAAGTGAAGTCCCCGATCGTCTCGCCGAGACGAAGAAACTCGACGACGAGGCCGAGCAAATGCTCGTGTCCGCCCTGAAAAAGTTTCAGGCCCAACAGAAGTCGGGCGCGCCGACGGAAACCACCGAACCGGCAACCGCGGCGGTGTAGACCGTCTTTGGAACTTCGACGGCGTGCGATCGTCGATGAACGGTCGCGAGAAGAATATCCGAGCCGCGAAAAAAGAATATCCGAGCCGCGAGAGCGGATGCGTTCCGAGACCGCACCAGCGCTCGCTAACGCTCGCGGCTAGTCAAGAAGAGTATTCAGGGAACCATGGCCAAAACCCGCGCGATTGTCAAACGCCGCAAGGCGATCCGAAACATCCGCAAAATCACGCGGACGATGGAGCTGATTGCCACGGCGCGCTTCAAACGGGCGATGGACCGGGCGACCGAGGCCGAGGCGTATACGCGAAAAATCGCTGAGTTGGTAGACGACCTTTCCCGAAGCGGGTTGGAACGCGAAAATCATCCGGTCCTCCCACCCCTCGCCGGCGCCGAACAAGAGCGGTGGCAGGGCACGACCCCATCCATCCCGAGTGGTCGCTTCCTCGGCGCTCATCGTCGATACAACTGGTAGGCGAGCATCGCACCGGTCTTGGGCTGTCGCGGCTGTCGGTAGATTTCGTCGATGCCCTCGAAGGTGGCGACGAGTTTGTAGCGGGAGCGAAACTCGGGATCCTTGGCCAGTGCGCGTTCGATCGTAAGGCGGTGCGTCACCTCTTCACCTCGTGCATAGCCGGAGAGCAATACATAGTCCGGGTCGAGGTCGAGAATCTGACGCAGGAAGCCAGGAGAATCCCAGCGCTGTGTGCGATGGCGTTCCATCGCCAGGCTGCGACGACTCCAGCCGTGGAGGTCGAAGACGCGACAGCCGGTGTACCAGGCAAAGAAGCCGCCTTCGGTCATGGCGAGCAGTCGGTCCTCGGCGCAGCCCGCCGCGAGTTCTTCAACCAGAGCCCAGGACCCGGCCGGGTATGACGGCCGATCTTGCGGAATTTCATCTCGGTGCAGCGCAGGCTGAGACCTACGTTGCGACCGGTCTGGCGCAGCGCAGATCTGATTCTTGCGAACGGGCGGTTCCTCGCGGACCTTGGGGAACGAGCTGCGGGTCGCCCGGTCCTCAACATTCCAAACGGTGTAGATACCCGGCACTTCTCGCCGCCGCCGGTCCGTTTGACCCTGACGAATTCCAAGCGCAGCACCGGTCTGGAACGTCGTCGACCGGTAAGAAAACGCCATGAAAACTCGTTTGGCACGTGTTTCGACGGGCGGCCGGACCTGCCTACGGCGCCGCGCCTTCATCGCCGGTGGGTGCCACAAGTGTGGCATCATCCGTACGTTCCGGTGGAACGTCCGTCGAGAGCGACGCCCTTAGTGCCATTATGCTGAATGCGACCCCGTACGGTCTATGGTAGCTATTCATGTAATAGTCCCACATGGAGCCGTCTTTTTCCTGTGTCTTGACGATATGGTGTTGGAGTCGCGGCCAATACCGTGCGCGATCCTCGACCGGGAGGCGCTGAATCACCATGCCCGCATAGAAATGGCCGAAGAAATAAAAGTATCCGGAGTTTGCGTAATACGCCTCGTGCGGCATGGGTTTCTTGCGCGCGACGTCGAGGAAGCGGTGGTGCTCGAAGAACCGGTCGAGACCGGTCCTTAGGGTTTCGACCGTGATTTCCTTGCCCGCCATGAGCAGCGCGACGTTGCACACCTGGATCCGCGAAAGCGATCCCTTGATCTGGTTGATGCCGGTCAGTCGACCGGTGTGGGGTATGGCCATGACGCTGTAGGAATAGGCCCCGTTGGGCAGCTTGCAGCGCTCGACCGCGCGCACCGCCGCCGCCAGGCCCTTTTCGTCGATGCGGAATCCGGCGTCCCTTGCTTCGATGAGTCCGATGACCGCCGCCGCCGTCATGAAACTCGTCGCCCAGGCGGGCCGCCGTGCGACCGCATCAAAGTCGTAGTATCCCCATCCGCCGCTCGGTGTTTGATACGTGAACAAGTGGTCGATGAGCTGCTGGCCGAGGGAGACGAGTTTGTCGTGTCGCTCGGTGCCCTTGAAACGCCCGTCGGCGACGGCCCGCGCGAACGCGTGAACACCGTATACATAGGCCCACGTATTGTCGGTGTCCCAGTCGCTCGGCCTCTTGACGATGCCCTGTTCGAGCAGGTAGTCGATGCCTCTTTCGTAGGCCGCGTCGGTCTCGGCGGTCGGGGTCATATCGAGGATGGCCATGCACACGAGTCCCGTCGTGGCGATCGTCCATGCACGATGCGTTTCGATGTTGGACCAGAAGTCGTCGATACCGACGGCGGGGTTCTGGAAACCGCCCCATGATCCGTCCGCGTTCTGAGTTCGGAGCGCGTAGCCCGTGGCGGCCTTGACGGTCGCGACGACGTCGTCCGGAGTCGGCAGCCCCTCTGCTTGGTCCGAGGCGATCACGCGGGCCGGCGCGCCGGCCAGCATCAGCGCGACGGCGAGCGTCAGCACGGCGAGCATCGCGGTCGCGGAGGGCACTTTAGTTGTGCTATGTCTTGGCATCACGCTACTCCAGGTCCATGTTTGCCAGTTCCGTTTCGAGCCGCACGACTTCGGATTCGGCGCTCATGATCGCGAGGGTTTTTCCGAACTGACTCGATTTGGCGGAGCGGGACTTGCCGGTATGCGCAGCGGCCGCGGCTTCGTACTTCAGTTGCAAGTCGTGGTGTTCCAGGGGAATGGTGTTCTTCTCGAGGTTGTTCATCTCCGCCTGTTGGATTCTCAGGTTCCACTCGGCCCGTTCGAGCCGGCGCTTCGCACGGATGATGACGATCTCACGGGTCTTGTCGCCCAGTTCCGACTCGGCGTACATCATCTCGAGCTGCTCGAGTTCCTCGCGCGATTGCCGCACACCGTCATCGGCGCGCTGGAGCGCGAGGCGCGCCTTGTCGAGGCGAACCGGCATGGAACGCTTCTCGAAGTCCTCCAGTTTGGCCGCGGCGACGTCACGATCCGCGGCCGTTTTGCGGAGGGTCTCTTCGTCGTCGGCATGCTGGTGGTCGAGCGCCATTTCCGCCTGCGCGATCTTCACCTTGGCGATGGCGAGATCGCGCGTCAGCTTGGCCCGTTTGGCGTCCTTCTCCGCCTTCTTCTTCGCCTCGGATTTCTCCTTTTCCTCATCGTCCTTGGCGTCGTCGGCATCCTCTTTCGAGCCGGCATCCGCCGAGCCCTCGTCCGCGGCGGTCGCCGTGTTTCGTTCGGCATCGGCAACCACGGCCGGTTGCATGCGTTTCTCCTGAGTACTACAGCCGCCCAGTGCGACGGTCATTGCGAACAACGTGATGAGATGAACAGGTTTCGACATGACATACCTTTCGATGAAGGGCCAATGCTTCCAACCGGTTGATGCGAGCGTTGTCGGCGCGGCAAATGCGCATTCGTCGCGTGCGATGCACCGCTGCGTCAATGGCTCGCCGCAACTCGGCCGTTTACTTCAACATCCTCGACTGCGCGCAGCCGTTGGGGTCGCCCGTCGCCCGGGAGTCCAAGTCGAAGTAGCCACAGCGGTGAAGGCTATGCTGACGCGACCGTCGGTTCAAGCCGAGACCGACAAAATGTGCCATGACGGATTGGTGACACTTCGGGCGGTTGACGGCCGGCAAGCCGGTTTTGCCGGTTAGCGGCTCAATACGTCAGACCGCTTTTCCGAATGTGAACGTACGGGGCGGCTCCGTCGTTGGATCGGGCCGACGCGACGTGCGCGACGTATAGGTCATGGTCACCGACGGACACCTTCTCCACGACCCGGCAACCGAGATGGGCGATACACGACGCGATCAACGGACCGAACTCGCTCGGTTCGACGTCGAGACCGGCGAAGGCATCCTCGTCGGGTGCGAAGCCCTTGCCGAAATGTTTGAACATCGCGGTGGGATCTTCGCCGATGACGTTCAGGGCGAAACCGCCGGAGGCATCGACAAGCTCGCTCGCGGGACGGCCCTTTTTCAGACAGACCGTAATGGACGGGGGGTCGAACGCGGCCTGCTGGACCCATGAGGCGAGCATGCCCGTGGATCGGCCGCCGTGCGCACAGGTGAGGATCGAGCATCCGCTTGGAATGCGGCCGATGGCCTTGCCGATATCGCCGGGATCATTCCGCATTTCGTCTCTCCGTGGCACGAACGACGCCCTCTAAGGTCCAGACTTGGTAATCCTATTCGAGCTGGATCATGCCGGCAAGGTGCCGTCGGTCGTCGGCCGGCAAATGTGACAAACCGACCTTTCGTTGACTTTGGCACGGCATTCCCATACGATAACCGACGTTGATCGCATTTCTTGCGGCGTCGATAGGGAGTCCTACAACTGAATATCGGCCCAAAGGGGCAGCGAAAGCGTCTTTGGTTGCGGTCGTGCACTCGGTCAGAAGGATGAGTGCGTCGGTCGCCCTGCGAAATTGGAGAGTATCGTCGCTCCGCCACTGTTTGGCGGAGAGTTTTACTTCGTATCGCTAGCGGAGGAATGAGCAGTGTTGAATGAACATGCGCGGCTGCGGACGTTTGGAAGACCGGTCCTACCGGTCGTGTTGGGTCTGACGCTTGGTGTCCTGTCATGGGCGAGCGTTACACAGGCCCAGGTCATGTTGGACATTATCGACAACACCGGTGAGCCACCGGCGTGGATGCAGGCCCAGGAGGATCAGATGGACGGCTGGGTGCCCGGCGCGCCGCCGGACAACGGCCGCATTAGCGTGTTGGTCACCCTCGCGCCGGGTATCGATCGTGCGCCGATTCGGACCTTTGCGACCAACAAGGGCGGTCACGTGCGGTACGAGTACAAGCTCCTGCCGAACTTGATCAACATGCGTGACATCCCGTTGGCAGCCGTCGATGCGCTGCGCAACATGCCCGGTGTCGTCGAGGTCGTCGAAGACGAGTACCACCCCAACTTGGTGAAGCTCGATGACGCCACGCCGCTCGTGAACGCACGGCAGGATCAAATCGCCGCTGCCGGGCTTTCGGCGGACGGTGCGGGCATTCGCGTGTGCGTGTGCGACACCGGCATCGACACGGACCACCTCATGTATGCGGACCGGATCGACTTTGCCGCGAGTTTCGACTTCCACAACAACGACCCCAACCCCGAAGACGATCATGGCCATGGTTCGCACGTGTCCGGCATCGCCGTAGGCGGCACCGGTCTCAATGTCGATTTCAACTGCCCGGGTCCGGAGCCTTTCCAGGGTATCGCCCCCGAGGCGACGCTGATCGGTGTGAAGATCCTCAACCAGTTCGGCGGCGGATTCGACTCGAACATTATCGCCGGTATCGATCATTGCGGCGACCAGTCCCCCAGCGGCGGTCGGGCCGACGTCATCAACCTCAGCATCGGCACGGGCAACTTCAGCGGCACGTGCGACGGTCACAGCTGGGCGGCGGCGGCCAACGCGGCCGTAGCCAACGGCGTTGTCGTTGTGGCCGCATCGGGCAACGAATGCAACAGCAACTCGATGGGCTCACCCGCCTGCGGATCGAGCGTCATCGCCGTGGGCGCGACGTACAAGGATGACTATCCAAACTGCGGCAACTCAACGAGTTCATTCAACTGGTGTGGCACACCCCAAACCAATATTCTGGTCGATGACATTGTTGACTTCAGCAACCAGAGCGTGAATCTGGACGTGGTGGCGCCGGGCTCGGTCATTTGGTCGGCCAGCAATTCGCCGGGTGGCAGTTCGATCACGACGATGTCGGGGACGAGCATGGCCTCTCCGATGGTCGCGGGTTTGGCGGCGCTCGTGCTAAGTGCCGACCCTTCGCTCACTCCGGCTCAGGTGCGCACGCTCATTCAGGATGGCGCGATCGATTTGGGCGACCCCGGGTTTGACGTCGCATACGGCCACGGGCGCATCGATGCGATCGCGACGCTTTTGCTCATTAGCCCATGTACCGTCAATGCGGATTGCGATGACGGTGATGCGTGTACGACCGACATCTGCACGAGCGGCACGTGTTCGCACGATCCGGTGGTCTGCGACGACGGCGTGTTCTGCAACGGTGCGGAGACGTGCGACTCGGGTCTTGGTTGTCAAAACGGGACACCACCGAGTTGTGACGACGGTGTTGGTTGCACCGATGATTCGTGCAACGCGGGGACGGATTCGTGTGATAACATCGCGAATGACGCCAATTGCCCCGACGACGGTCTGTTCTGCAACGGCACGGAGAGTTGCGACGCCGTGTCTGATTGCGTCTCGAGCGGTGATCCCTGCCCGGGAGGTACGGTTTGCAATGAGGCGACGGATACATGCGATGTGTCGGCCTGTGACGACGACGGCACGTGCGAATCCGGCGAGGATTGCAACAACTGTCCCGGCGACTGCTTCGCCGGCAGCGGTGCGAGCTGCAACAACGGCGTGTGCGAGGCGGGCGACGGCGAAGATTGCGTTTCCTGTCCGGCCGATTGCAACGGCAAGCAAAACGGAAATCCCAATGGGCGGTTCTGCTGTGGCGACGGTGATGGTACCGGCCCGCTTCCCTGCAGTGACCCGATTTGCTCGACGAACGGTTGGGTCTGTACGGATACGCCGGCCACGCCGTCTTGCTGCGGCGACGGAACCTGCGAAGGCACCGAGGACAGCTCGAACTGTGAGGTTGATTGCGGTCCGGCCGAGGTCTGCGGCAACCTTAGTTGCGGCGCCGGCGAGGACCAATGCAATTGTCCAGGAGACTGCGGAGCGCCGCCGGCCAACGAAACCGACTGCGCGGACGGCGTGGACGAGGATTGCGACGGGTTCACCGACTGCGACGACGGCGACTGCGATCTCGATCCAAGTTGCCAGTGTTTGTCTCCGGGATCCTCCTGCACCGACGATGCCGAATGTTGTTCGAACAAGTGCAAGGGTCCGCCAGGCGGCAAGACCTGCAAATGATGCTTTGTCACGCTTGACCGGTGTCCGGTCGCTGAATGTCGACCTGACCGAGGCGGCGTGCAACGCCTCAATGGGCTTGACTCAGGGGTGCGACAGTTCGTAGCGTCCGAGATGGGTCAGGATTGGCACGTGAATTGAACAGCCGTCCCCGTGTGGTACGAACCCGCGCGGGGGCGGTTTCTTTGCGCACTTTTGGGAATCCATTGGGGGGGAGTCCGGCTTGCTGGAGCATTTCCCGCTTCTGTACTCCGAGCCGCGGGCTTCAGCCCGCGCGATTTCTCGCTATTTGATGCGTTGCGAACGTCGGTGGATCCGGCCTACGAAATCGGGGAATGCTCTAACAGCCTGTTGAACCAGCCGATGGCGATGTCGTCGGCCCACCTTCTTCCGCGCATGACGGCCACCACGCGGGGCGGCCGCTAAATCGTCACGGCGATGTCGGTGTGCGTTCTTTCTTGGTGGTCGCCTTCGGGTCGGCATCGGACGCGGGTTTCTCGTCGCGTAGTATCCGGCCCGAGAGCACGCCACCATAGCCGTCGCCGAACCACGCGCCGGCGTAGAAGTTGCCGTAGACCATCACTCGCGCCGAGTACCTTCCGATGCCGGGAATCGGCAGCTTGTCGAGCGTAATGACGGGTGTGTCGCCGGCCCAGACGACGCGAACGGGAATCGGGACCGTCACGTCCGTGTCGCCGTATTGGATCCGCGCGTGGATCAGCCAATGGTCATCGAGTGTCTTGGCGGCCTTGGCGATGATGTAGGTTTCGGACCTCGCCTCACTCAGTGGCGCTTTGCCGTCCAAACCCTCCTTGCCCGTCATCTGCCAACTGCCTTCGAAGACGGCCCCAGTCAGCTTCGCTTCGAATTCGCGTTCCCGTTGGTGCTGTTTGACCTCGGCCCGTGTCGACGTTTGCGACCCACCGGACTCGGCGTTTTCGACGTCGTCCTTGCGTTGGGGCGGGTTCTCGCGCTCCGTACGGTTTCCCGTCTGACCGATCGCGCTCGACACTCCGCACGCGACAACAACCATGCAAAGAGCCAATGCACGCTCTTGCCATCGACCTGTCCTCTTCATTGGATATCCTCCACGAGCAATTGCAAGTACGCTCGAGCCGGTCCGTCCCGACTCCCCATGCACCGAGGCACGAACTGTTTCACAGTCTCGATCTTCGCGATTCCACCGAACGAACCCCGAAGCACTCACGCATTCTAGCGTGCTGATTCGAGCAGATGGCTTCTTATCCGAGCCCCGACCGTGAGGGAGGGGCCGTGCTTGCATTGGTCAAGCCGCTTCCTGACCGGCGCGGTTCGGATCACGATACGCCTCCCCAATTCTGAATCACTACACTAGTCTCAGTCGGACCTATTTACAAAGCGCGCGACGGCGGCGTTTCGCCGCACCGCACGGGCTCCCGGCAACCCGGCCCGGCAAACCGACTTGCCGAGGCAAAGCCTGCGGCTCGGTTATTGTGCGGAATCGCGCACGCTCGCTTATGATACGTGCATGGCCCCAACCAATAGCAAGAGTGCGAGGTCGAGAATCGAGTACCGCGAGTTGACGACGGGTGATTGGC
>JADFHG010000129.1 GCA_022567365.1 Planctomycetota bacterium
CAAGCGAGGGACCATCGGGTAGATATGCGATCGTCGTGAAGCGGATGGCGTGACGCGATGCTCGTCGCGGATAGCATCGACCTTTCTTTTCGGGTGGGGCGTGCGGACCAGATGAGCCTCAAGCCGGGCTCTTGTCATCGTCTCCCCCATGTCCAAAGGACATGGGCCACCCGACGAGCAGCTTGTTGAAAAATGTGCGGCACCGGGTAATTGCGCTGACGGGCCATTGAGAAACTCGCCGGCCGGACCGGACCGTACAGTATTGACGGTCCACGGCCGCCACGGGGGGCGGCCGCTACTTCGGCGACGGATACCTACCCTTTCGCATCCCCGCTAGACATGTCGATCTTTGTCACTCGGTGGATCTCTTCGACCGTGGTGATGCCTTTGGCCACTTTGACGAAGCCGTCCTCGCGCATGAGTTCGTGGCCTCCGGGGCGGGCGACGCGGAGGATTTCGCCGGCGCTGGCGCGTCGGAGGATCATCTCGCGGATTTCCTCGTCGATCATGAGGATCTCGTAAATCCCCAATCGTCCCCTATAGCCCGTATTGCGGCAGTCGCGACATCCCTTTCCCCGAAACAGCTTCTGGCCGGGTTCATACTTGAAGTCGCGCGGGAGCTGCGACGGGTCGGGCAGGTATTCCTCCTTGCAGAAACGGCAGATGCACCGCACGAGTCGTTGCGCCAGAATTCCGGTGATCGAGCTGCTCACGAGGAACGGCTCGACGCCCATGTCGAGAAGACGCGTCGTGGCGGTGACCGCGTCGTTCGTGTGAAGCGTGCTGAAGACGAGGTGGCCGGTCAGCGACGCGTTGATGGCGACCTCGGCCGTGTCGAGATCCCGAATCTCGCCGACGAGGATGACGTCGGGGTCGTGGCGCAGGAATGATCGCAGAGCCGATGCGAACGTAAGCCCGATGTGGGTCTTGACGCCGACCTGCTGAATGCCGTCGATGTAATACTCGACCGGATCCTCGATCGTGAGGATCTTGATGGTGTCGTTCTTGACCACGTTGAGCGCGGCGTAGAGGGTGGTCGTCTTTCCCGAGCCGGTCGGGCCGGTGACGAGGATGATCCCATAGGGTTGGTCGATCAGGTGCTCGAAGTTTTCGAGCGTCCGGCCCATCAGACCAAGGCGATCCAACGACATCATCGCGTTCTGCTTGTCGAGGATTCGCATGACGACGGCACCGCCGTAGACGGTGGGGATGATGCTCACGCGCAGGTCGATGTCGCGGTTCTGGGCCTTGATCTTGAACCCGCCGTCTTGCGGCAAACGCTTTTCGGCGATGTTGAGGTTCGAGAGGATCTTGATTCGGCTGACGATGGCCGCGTGAAACCGGCGAATCTCCGGCGGGACGTTCGTCGTCTGGAGCACGCCGTCCACGCGGTAACGGATGACGAGGTCGTCTTCGTATGGCTCGATGTGGATATCGCTCGCACGTTCGCGAATGGCCTCGAGGAGGATCTCGTTGACGAGCTTGACGACGGTGGCCTCCTGGGCCTGCTCGATGAGATCGGCGTTGTCGGGATCATGCTCCCTGACGACCTCGACCGTCGACGAATCGATCATGTCTTCGATGGTCTGGCCGCCGACGCCGTAGTATTGTTTGATGACCCGGGAGATTTCCTCCTCGGTCGCGAGGACGGTTTCGATCTTCGCCCCGGTGAGCATGCGCAGTTCGTCGAACGCGTAGAGGTCGAACGGGTTGGACGTTGCGACGCGAATGGTGCCGTTGTGCTTGTCGATGGGGATCAAGCGGTAGCGATGCACCGCCTTGGACGGTATGGCCTCGAGCAGTTCCTCGTCGATCGTGATTTGCGAGAGATCGACCACCGGAATCGATAGCTGCTCGCCGTAGATTTCGAGGTAGTCGCGCTCCTCGATGAACCCGAGGCGCGCAAGGCACTTCTCGACCCGCTCCGAACCCTTTCGGTCTTCGAGGGCCTGTTGAAGCTGCTCCGCGGTGATCTTCCGCCGTTCTAGTAGAACCTCGCCTAAACTCACCGATCTTCCCCGGTTAAAGAGGCCTTCCGATCCAAGACGCACAAACCGCCGGGTCGGCCTACGAAAAGACCTCCCGCTTATCCTTATACCACAATACCGGCACGAGGATTCGCCCCGGCCGCAAAAAACGTAAGCCCATGTTGCAGCGAACTTTACGGCGATTCGTGCCGGGTTCGAGGAGGCGTTGGGGCCTTGTTATCGCTCGTTGGCGACCGTATCTTGCACGAGCGCGGCGATCGCTGCAACGTATGCACACGTCGCCGGAGCGAGAGTAAGCTGGATCACCGCGACCCCGGGGCGTTTGCCACTTTTCAGCGAACTGCCAGGCCCTCCAAGGAGACGGACCCGACATGGCGGCAGGCGAAACAGCGGAAACACGATACCAGCAATGCCGAGACACGCTCGAGCAGCGTGGCCAGGGGCACGTCTTGCGGTGGTGGACCGAGCTCGATTCGAGCCAACGATCGCACTTGCTCGATCAAATCGAGGCGATCCCGTGGGAGGTCGTCGATCCGCTGATCCAATCGCACGTCCTCCGTCGGCCGATGCCCGACATCCCGACCGATCTGCAACCGGCGCCGGTCTATCCGTGCGAACCGGGCGCGGGGCACAAGGAACTCTACGAAGAGGCCCGCGCCCTTGGCCGGGAGCTCATTGCCGCCGGCAAGGTCGCGGCGTTCACCGTCGCCGGCGGGCAGGGTACGCGGCTTGGCTACGACGGTCCCAAGGGGATGGTCGCGGTGACGCCCGTCGGCGACCGCACACTCTTTTGCATTTTCGCGGAGACGATCAAGGCCGTGCGAGATCGTCATCAGGTATCCGTTCCGTGGTATATCATGACCAGCGCGGCCAATCACATCCAAACGCTCGAGTATCTCCGCGCCGAGTCGTTTTTCGGGCTGCCGGAGGGCGAGGTATCGCTCTTTCCACAAGCCATGCTGCCGGCGCTGGATTTTGACGGTCGTCTCGTGCTTACGGCGAAGCACGATATCGCCCTGGCGCCGGACGGACACGGTGGGTCGCTCAAGGCGTTGGCCGCCGGGGGCGCGCTGGCGAACATGCGCGTCCGTGGCATCGAGATCATCTCTTATTTTCAAGTGGACAACCCGCTGGTGAAACCATTCGATCCGTTGTTCATCGGGCTGCACGCGAAGACGGGATCGGAAATGTCGACCAAGGTGGCGGCGAAGACTGACGACCTCGAACGCGTGGGAAACGTGTGTGTGGGCGGCGGAGCGACCCGGGTGATCGAGTACTCCGATCTGCCCGACTCAATCGCGCACGCACGGAATCCGGCAGGCGGTCGGAAATTCAACGCCGGCAATCTCGCCATTCACCTGCTCGACGTGTCGTTTATCGAGCGAATCACCGACGGCGCCTTCGCGCTACCCTATCGCCGGGCCGAAAAAGTCGTTCCAACGATCGACGACGCCGGCGCGCGGCAAACGCCGGGGGAGCCCAACGCGGTCAAACTCGAGACCTTCGTCTTCGATGCCCTACCCATGGCAACGAAAACGTTTGTCCTCGAGGTCGAGCGTGGGGAAGAGTTTTCGCCGGTCAAGAATCCCACGGGGGTCGATTCGATCGAATCGGCGAAGAGGGACCAGAACCGCCGGGCCTGCCGGTGGCTGGAAGAAGCCGGTGTCAATGTGCCGCGCGCCAGCGACGGAGAACCGGACGTGCTGATCACCATCGCGCCATCGTTCGCGATTGATGCGGAAGAGGTCTTGCCGAAGACAAGAAAAGTCCCCCGGCTGATGCCGAGGGACCAAGTGTTGCTCACTTGAATCTACGCTACCAGCGGGAACACCGGGGCACCCCGCGGCATTGATCGGCGGGGGCGTTTCCGATGCATCGCACGTTCGCGCCTCGGATCATCCGCCGATGATGAGGATATAGCTGATGCGGAACTCGAAGTTCGACCCGTCGTCGTCACCGTCGAGGCCGAGCTCCGCCGCCAGTCCCAGCTTTTGGTTCGACGCGAACTTCCAATCCGCACCCCATTCGACGCTGTGGCTATTCCGATTACCTTCGGTTTCGCTGGTCTCGTGCTTGTACGCAAGGGTCATCAGTAGATCATCGCTCATTCGGCAGTCGAAACCGACGGCCGCTCCCCACCGGAAGTGCGTGCCGTCGTGTCCGAGATTCCCGTTGATCGATTTGAGGAACGGGTTGAAATGGAGACGGAGCTTGTCGGGCATGAGCGTCCACGTGAACAGCCCCCGGCCGATGTAGTCCACACCACTCGAGTCGTGGTAGCCCGTTGGAAACCGGCCGTGGTTTCGCATGGCAAACGCTGGAAGGAGTCCGTCTTCATCCCAGAACTTGGTATGAAAACCGATGGTGATGTCGCCGTTGCCCTTGACGTCGCCGTTGCCCAGCTCGACACCGCTCTCGAAGATGAACCCAAGGCCCTCGGAGATGCCCCATTCGATCTCCAAGCCGAAGTCGTGAGTGTCGCTCTTTTCGGAAGCCGTGGCGTAGCCGTAGATGAATCTAACGTCGATCTGGCCAACCGGCTCGGGATCGGCGCTGCGGAGAAAGTACGGACCGGATAGATTCCAGCCCGAGCTGCTCGTGCGAGTGGTGATGGTTGTGGACTCGGACGTCTGCACGAGGCCCGTCGCGGCCATGGGGTAGACGCTGTGCAAGGAGAAAGCCGAGGTCGCGAGCGCATCACCCGCTTGACCGGCCACCGCCGCACCAGAAAACACCGTGCCCACGAGACATGAAATACCGAAAAGAGAAATTGCGCGTAATACCGGCTGTTGCACCGTTAATCCTCCCAAGTTTGGACAATGATCGCACAAACCACCCATCCGGGACCGCAACCGGACGCGATGCCTATGCTCTGTTGCCGGACAATCTAGGGCAGTATCGGCGCAAGGTCAAGAGAGACAACACGCGGAGCGTGGCGAAGGGCCAAATCGGCGCTTCCGGCCATCTTTCGCATGCGAGAAGCCCCGTACTTCGCTCAGATCGAGCTGAAACGGCATTCGCAGTGGACGTTCCGCCGCGCAAATCGCCGCATCGAGCTGATTGAGTCCGCGTTTGGCCACGGGTTTGGCCTTGGCTTGTGACAACATCTTCGCGGCATACACTACGAGCGATGCTGCCCCTTATTGTAACCTGCTGTTTGGTCGCAAACGCCCCTTCGGACGGGATTGCGGCCGCCGAATGGGTAGCGCTCGATAGCGGGCGCTGCCTTGTGAGCCGACCCCAGCGCGGTGCGATTGATGGACGGTTTCCGGCCGTCGTCTGCCTCCATGGAACGGACACCGACGCCGAAGACATGATGACCTTCTGGAGATCGCTCGCGGCAAGTTTGCCCTTTGTGATCGTCGCGCCGCAGGGCACGACCAACGGCTGGGGTCGCGACGACGTGGCCCTTCTCGACGAGGTGGGAACGGAACTCTTGCGTGCCCTGCCGATCGATCGTTCCCGGGTGCTGCTTGCCGGTCACTCGGCCGGCGGGGCGATGGCCATGCACCTCCTCTACACGCGGGGCTTTCCGTGCACCGCGGTAGCGGTGACGGCCAACTACGTGCCGTCGAACATGACGGACCAACAGATCAAAGCCCGCGCCCACGTACCAGTCTTGTATGCCGTCGGTCTTGAGGATCCCAACCGCCAACCAATGCTGGACGGCCTTGTGCGACTCCGCGCGAACGGTGCTTTCGTCACCGTCCGCCGCCCACCCATCGGCCACGTGCTCGATCGCGGCGTCGGACAGGATGCCCTCTTGTGGTTCGAAGCACGTTGCCGCGCTATCGTCGAAACGACACTGGCGACGGCGCGTACGGCGCAGCCGGCGAGCGCTTCGATCGGCGAGCGCATTGCGGCCATTGAGGCGATCGTGCAAAACGTGAACGCCCATTTTGACGATCAGGTGTCCGCGGCGCGGTCGTTGCTCGCGGAATTGGTTGCGCCGGGCCGGCGGCGCCTCGCCGAGGCCAAAGCGAGCATCGACGCGGGCCAACCGCTCAGCGCCTACGACCTGCTGGTGGCCATCGAAGTGGAGTTTCGCCCGTCGCGCCTGTGCGACGAGGCGCGCGGGTTGCGGATAGGGCTCGAATCCGAAGAGCGGGTGGCGACGGCGCTGGCGGCGCGAAGAACCGCGGAGCACGGCCGTCTCGCCGACGAGATGTGGCGGACGGTCGTCCTGGCCCTGGCCGCGGGCGATGGAGACAAGGCCCGGCGCGGCTGCACGCGGCTCGCCGCGCGGTTTCCCGAAACACGGCGCGCCGCGCAGGCCCGGAAGGTTCTCGCCGAAATGGAGAAAGTTCGGCTGAAAGAGAAAGCGATCGATCATTGATGAATGGCGATAATCAAATCCATATTCACGTGACCAACGACCCGGTATATATGGAAAACGGTCTTACGGTGTACGTCCGCGACGGCGGTCCATGCTGGATCATCGATCCCGGATTGCCGCCGCAGGCCGACAAGATTGTCAGTCATGTGCGGGAACATTCCCTGACGCCCCAGGCCGTCGTCCTTACGCACGGTCACGCCGACCACATCGCGGGTCTCGATGACGTACTCGCGGAACTCGGGGCGATGCCGGTATACCTCGCGAAGGAGGAATGGGCCGCGCTGTCCGATCCGACGTTCAATCTATCGGCGATGACGGGAGTGGGATTCGTGACCACGGTCGAGGATCCGATCGATCTCGAGCACGGCGATTCGCTTGAACTCGACGGGACGACGTGGCGGATTCTCAACACGTGTGGACATTCCCCCGGCGGGCGCACGCTGTATTGCGAGGCGTTGGGCATCGCCATAGTGGGCGACGCGCTGTTCGCGGGCAGCGTGGGACGCGTCGATTTCCCGACGAGCAACGGGGCGGACTTGATCGCCAATATCCGCGAAAACCTCATGACCCTCCCGGATGACACGCGTGTCATCTGCGGGCACGGTCCGGAGACGACGATCGGAAAAGAGCGCACGACGAACCCCTTCGTGCTGCATGGAATATGAACCGAGACAACAGGCGGGCCGACGGCGCGGCCCCACAAACCCCCGTGAACCTCGATGACGTCGCGATCGTCATTCCCGCGCTCAACGAAGAGGGCAACCTCGCCGTGTTGCTGCCGCTGCTCGAGGCGATGAACGTCGGTCAGATCATCGTTTGCGATAATGGTTCCACCGACGCGACGCGTGCGGTGGTCGAAGGGAGCGGCGCCGATTGGGTCTACGAGCCGCAGCGCGGTTATGGTGCGGCTTGTCAGGCCGGGATCGCCGCGCTTGACGACGACGTCAGGGTTGTCGCCTTTTGCGACGCCGACATGAGCGACGACCTCTCGCGACTCGTCGATCTGGTCGGACCGATTCAACGCAACGAGTATGATCTTGTCCTCGGGGCGCGGACGGTGGAGCTGCGTGAACCGGGGGCCACGACGTTCCCGCAGCGCGTCGCCAATGTCCTTTTTCCAATGTGCGTCAAACTCGGTTGGGGCCATTCCTTCAAGGACTTGGGACCGTTCCGGGCCATTGGTCGCAATCCCCTGGACCGCATAGGCATGCGGGACCGTGCCTTTGGCTGGACGATCGAGATGCAGGTTCGCGCGGTCGAGCTCGGTCTTCGGATCCTCGAGATCCCCGTGGCGTATCGGCGACGGGCCATGGGCAGGAGCAAGATCGGCGGTTCGCTCACGGGCGCGGTACGCGCTGCTTATTGCATGATTCGAACCTGCGGCGGTTTGTGGCTGACGAAGCGGCGCCGTGTTGGACGGGCTCGACCCTAGCGGCACGTTCAAAAACTGCGAGTAGCGTCCGCCCCCTGCGGCGGACGTGGCTTTCGAGACCGCTATCGCCGTCCTACGGCCGCCACGGGGGGTGGCCGCTACTTTCTCGTCGGCGCGCGACTTTTTCAACAGGCTGTTAACGCGACCGCTACTGTTTCAACGGTTTGGTGGATGGTTCGACGTCGGCGTCGTTGGTGGTCGTGTCGAGGTGCGGACGATCAGACGATTGCGACATCGCATCTTCGCGCCGAGGGTCGCGCGTGTCTTTGTGCGGCAGGGCGCGCGTTCGTATTCGATCCGGACGCAGACCGCCCTGGGCCGAAAAGTCGTTCATGATACCGTCCATCATCGCCGAGTTTCGGGCGATCAGGTCGAACTGTTTGTAAAGGACCACCGCGTGCGCGGTTAGGATGATGAACGCGGCGATTAGGTGAAACCTGAAGTCTTCCCGCCCGCCCCATTTTATCCCGCCCGTAGCCGCGGCCAACACGCCGGCCACGACAATGACGCCGAGCAAGCGGGAAACGGATCGCTTGTAGACGCTCACGTTGTTCAATCGCCCTTCGTCCGCGTCGCCAAGCCAGACGGCTTGGTGCATCATTTTCCCGGAGATGGTGAAGTATGTGAAGACGACGACCTGTACGAGACATGTCAGCACTAGTGAAAAGACCGCGAGCACAATGTGGCGGTCCGCGAATGCGCTACCGCCGACAAGACCGAGGCCGGCCGTGCCCGTGAGCACGAGGAGGTTCGCAATCGCCAATCCCGCAAACGCCTTCAGCATGATGATCGCAAGAGTACACAATGCTTGGGCATGCACAAGTCCGCGGACTTCGAGACGCTCGCGCCGTCAGCCGGCGCCGCACAAGAGGCCATCGGGAGATGCTCGTTGAACGGATTGTCAGACCGCACTCCGCGTTTCGTCGCGAAAGAGCGCGACGAGCATGATGGATGCGACGAGGGCCAAGGCCGCGATCGTGTACCAAAACGCCGAGTAGTTC
>JADFHG010000130.1 GCA_022567365.1 Planctomycetota bacterium
ATACGGCAGCGTGCCTACGATCTGCCCCGTCATCGTGACCAGCGATTCGATCGGGTCGACGAGCTGCTTGGCTAGACCGAAGTCGAGAACCTTGGGTGCGCCCGCCGTGTCCACGAGGATGTTCGCGGGCTTGAGATCCCGGTGAATCACACCCTTCTGGTGCGCGTGCTGCACGCCGTCACATACGGTTATGAACAGCCGCAACGTGTCCTCCAGCGAGAGCTTTTTCGCCCGTACATACTCGTGAAGCGGCGTGCCGCGGACGTAGTCCATCACGCAGTATTGATGTCCCTCGTCGGTGACGCCGGCATGAAAAATGTTGATGATATTGGCGTGTCTGAGCTGGCCGACAATCTCGATCTCCCGCTCGAAGCGCTTTCTCGCCGATCGAGAGGCGTACGCACCCGCCAGCAACAGCTTGACCGCGACCTTGCGTTTCGTCGACTGCTGGATCGCCTGATAGACCACGCCCTGCCCACCCCGGTGTATCTCTCGAGTGATCCGATAGCCCGGAAGTTTTGGTGCCCGGTCAACCGGCTCGCCGGTGATTGGTATTGCCCGCGCCGCTCCATCGCCGCGTGCGTGCTCGTCTGATAGTTCCAGCGAATCGAGGGAACCGTTCGCCGTTTCGGTGCCGCGTGCAATGGCGGCCTGCTCCTGGGCCGCGTCCACCGCGGCCAGCACGCGGAGCTTTTCCGCTAGGTCCGGCATCAGGTCGCAATGTGCATCGATTACCTCCTGATCTGAAACCTCGTCCCCCGCCGCACGGCGCCGCGCGACCTGCTCCAGGATCTTCTCCAGACGTTCAATGCGGTCCGCGTTCGATGGATCCCAAGCTCTATCGGTCATAGCGCTGACACCTGTCCGCGAGGCCGTTGACCGCTGGGCATCGTCGCTTTCCCCCGGTCATCCTTCGCCGCGACGCGGTCTCGTCTGCGTCACCCCTTCTTCGTGAGAAACATCGACGCATCACCGAGCACCTTCTCGAGCCGCTGCAGGCCACGACGACAAAGACCGTGTATCGCCCGCTCGGTCCGATCCATCTCGGTCGCCGCCTCGCGGACGGGTTTTTCCTCGATATGCACGAGCTGTATAGCGCGGCGATATTGTTCCGGCAAATCCTCGAGGGCATCGTGCAGCGCGCGGGCGGCCTCCTTCCGCGACATGATGCGGCTGGGCGTCTTCTCTGTTCCGGCCACCCGCGCGAACAGCGCGATCGAGGAATCCTCGAATCCGGGCTGGTTGGGTGATCGCGCGAAACGGTCGCCACCGCGCTTGATCGCCCGCTCCTTCTTGATTGCGTTGCGGAGCCGGCTGAGGGCGATGGTCGCGACCCACCGGTAGAACGCGTCGTCTCCCTGCGGCTCGAACGTCTCGATCTTGCGGAAGACTTGGACGTACGCCTCCTGCACGATGTCCTCAGGCCCTACCGTGCTGCGAAGATCGACCGGCACCTTGCGTGCGACGTATTCGATGAGCTTCGGACGGACGTCCGTCAGCAGCAGCTTGAGCGCGACAACGTCGCCGGCCGCGGCACGTTGCGCGTAGTCGTCGTGTTTTGCGTTCTCGGTCATTTGTCGAACCACAAGCCGTCAGCCGTCAGCTATCAGCCATAAGCTGACGATTGACCAAACCATACACGAACGGCGGAGGGCCGCCCCCCCGCTAGGGGGCACGATCACTTTCGTAGCGTGTCAATCGCAGACCGTGTCCGCATGTTCCTCCGTGTGCTCGTCTTGCTCGATGGGATCAACCTGCTCCAGCTTCGCCCGCCGATCGTCGCCGCAGAACCTCGCCGAGCAATTCGTTGATTCGGGAATCCCGTGAGATGTCGTCCGGTGTCGTGTCGCGGATTGTCATCGGTGACGGCTCCCGTCAGTGAAATGCATCCGGTCTTCGCCGGCGTCAACGGCTCCAACACGGCTTGGCGGCGGTATCGGTGACCCAGGCAACTCAAACGCTCGTCTGTAGAGTGGCTTGCAATTGTATCAGATTGCTCCGCGCTGGACCAGAACGGAACGGATCGGTCCGCGACGATTGGCTCCGCGGGCAACACACGAACATCGCCGCCGTCTGGTGCTACAGTTCCTTCAAGCGGTCTTCTCTATCCCGCATTTGAAGGGCCGAGATGATCGCGTCGAGTTCGCCCTGCATGACCTTGTCGAGGCTGTAGAGATCGAGGTTGATGCGGTGGTCGCTGACCCGGTTTTGGGGGAAGTTGTACGTGCGCACGCGCTGTGAGCGGTCTCCGCTGCCGATCATCGCCTTGCGCGTCGTATCTCGTTCGGACGCACTCGCCTGGCGGAAGTGGTCGTACACCCTAGTCAGCATGATCCGTCGGGCCTTGGATCGATTCTTGTGCTGGCTCTTGTCGTCGCGCATCGAGACGGTGATTCCGGTCTCCTTGTGCACAAGGCGGATCGCCGATGACACTTTGTTGACGTTTTGTCCACCCGGACCGCCGGCGCGCGAGACAAACTCCTCACAGTCCTGCGCCCAGTTGATGTCGATGTTGATTTCCTCGGGTTCGGGCAGGACGGCCACCGTCGCCGCCGACGTGTGGATGCGCCCCTGCGCTTCGGTTTCGGGAACGCGCTGCACGCGGTGCCCGCCGCCTTCGTATCCGAGCAGACGGAAGACGTCGGTACCCTTGATGTTGAGTATGACCTCCTTGAGCCCGCCCAGGTCGGATCCGGACTGGTCCATGACCTCGACCGCGAGTTTGTGCTTCTCGCAGAAGCGGAGGTACATCTCGTAGAGGTCGCGCACGAAGAGCGCGGCTTCATTGCCACCAGTGCCCGCGCGTATCTCCAAGATGATCGATGTGATGGACGCGTCGTCGTCGCTGACGATCAACGTCTTGAGCGATTCGATCAGTTCGTCGTATCGGCTGGTCAGCGGCTCGATTTCCGACTGGGCCAATTCGCGGAGGTCGGCGTCCTGCGACTCGTCCGCCGCCAAGACGCGGGTCTCGTCGAGCTCGGTGCGGACCTTGCAAAACTCGTGAAACGGCTCGACCAAACGCCGCAGTCGGCCCATTTCCTTGGCGATCGAGATCGTCTTGGTGGCGTCGGTCGCGACCTGCGGATCGGCGAGCTGATCGTTGAGCGCGGCGTGGCGCTCGGACAGCTCCTCGAGCCGGGCGATAAGCCTCGTGGTGACGGGGTCAGAGGACATTGTTCGCCAACCGATCATCCCATTCGGGTCGGGGACACAAAAACCACGCGCCCGCTCGGCCGAACCGGCGGGCGCGTGGTTGGTGGATGTCGCGACAGAGCCGCTAACCGCCGCGCTGGTAACGCCGCGCCTTGGGCTTTTCCTTTTTCTCCGGCTTGGCGAAATACTCGCCGCCGTATTTCTTGGTGAACCGGTCCACGCGGCCAAGTGAATCGACGAGCTTGTCGCCCCGGCCCGTGTAAAACGGGTGGCAGGATGAACAGATCTCGATCTTCATGATCGGCACGGTGGCCATGGTCTCAAACGAACTGCCACAACCGCACGTGACCTTGCAGTCTACGTACTTGGGGTGAATCTTCTTCTTCATTTCTGAATCCTGACTTTCCACCGGCGGTTCGATCGACCGATCCGGCGGCGGTAGTATAGCCGCCAGTTGCTCAGGATCAACCCCCGGCGAAGGATCGGATTCAACAGCCGGTCCACCACCGCCGCCGCCACCAGCATAGCGACAAGAGGGCAAACAAGACATCCGCGTGCTCGCCTCGACGGGCGACGTGATCGGCATATACCCGCTCAAATCCGTCGAACGACAGGCAGCCGAAGGGTCCCAACGCGCTTTTCGTCACCGTATCCAGGAGCATCTCTCGCAGTGGGCCCCGGAAATATTCGCCGACGGGCACCTCGAACCCCTTTTTCGGGCGATCGAGCACGGCGTCCGGAATCCGGCCCCGATAGGCGTCCACGAGGATTCGCTTTCGCCGTCCCCGGTGGATCTTGAAGCAGGAGGGCAGCGAAACGGCTCCGGCGACCACGGTCGGGTCGAGAAACGGCACGCGGACTTCCAGCGAGTGCATCATGCTAGCCAAGTCGACCTTCTGCAGCATGTCGGCCGGCAGCGAATGTTGAAGATCAAACGCGAGGATGCGATTCATCACGTCTTCATCGCCCGCATCCGCCGTCATCGCACGGGCGCGCTCGACGAGACCGCGCATGTCGCCCGCGACGGCCTTCGCATCCGAAAGGACGCCCTCCGCCTCGGGTGCAAGAATCCGCGACCAGGCGACGTGGCGCTCGAACGCATCCGAACCCAGCCCGCGGAGGAGCTTGCGAAACTGGCGGAACTTGTCGCGCGTCGGCGACGACTTTGACGAACCGCCCGAACGAACGAGGGGCTCGATGGCGAGACGGCGAAGCCATCCGGGTAATCGGGCGTACGCGGCCAGGGCCTGGTGGCCGACGTAGCGCCAATACCCGCCGAAGAGTTCATCGCTCCCGTCCCCGCCGAGCACGACCGTTACCTCCTTACGGGCGAATGCGCTGATGAGCGACGTCGGGATGATGGAGCTGTCGCCGACCGGTTCGCCGAGATGATCCAACACACGAGGCACGGCGGCGATGACCTCGCGGTCGGTCACGCGCAGCTCGTGGTGGTCGGTGCCAAAGTGTGACGCCACGAGGGCGGCGTAGTCCGACTCGTCATACGCTTTTTGATCGGTATACCCGAGCGAAAACGTCTTGACGTCGGGTCCGATTGCCTCGACGAGATGGCAGACGATGATCGAAGAATCGAGACCGCCGGAGAGGAACGCACCGATCGGTACGTCGGACACGCGCCGGGCCACAACAGCGTCCGCGATGCGGCGTCGCATGTCCGCGCAGGCTTCGCCGTATCCCATCGTGCTCGTGGAATCATCCGCGGCGGCGGGTCGATAGTAACGGTTTGGCTCGCCCACGCCGGATGCGTCGAAGGTGAGGTAATGGGCCGGAGGCAGGCGACACGCCTCTGCGAACACGGTTCGCGGGTGCGCGATATAGCCGAATTGCACGTGCTCGCGTACCGCGGTCTGATTTATGGACCAATCGTCGTCGGCGAGGCACGTCAGCCCGCGGAGCTCGCTCGCAAATGACAACCCGCTCTTGTCCACACGATAGAGCAGCGGTTTGATCCCAAAACGATCGCGTGCGAGAAACCCGCAATGCGATCTTCCGTCGTAGAACGCGAGCGCCCACATTCCGTTGAAACGATCGAGCGCATCGACGCCCCAGCGTACGCACGCGGCGAGTACGACCTCGGTGTCGCCGTCGGTCACAAAGGCCGCGCCTTCGGCGATCAGCGTCCGGCGCAGCTCACGGAAGTTGTAGATTTCCCCGTTGAAGACAAGGTGGAATCGACCGTCCTCGGCATGTGCCGGTTGGTTGGCGGCCGGTGTCGGATCGAGCACGGCAAGGCGGACCGCCCCGAGACCGACCGAACCGCGCGGTGAGGCGTCCGTCCACGTTCCCGTGTGGTCGGGACCGCGGTGCTTCAACTCGGCGCACGCCCGATCGAGTCGGGCGAGATCGACGGAATCCCCATTGAAGCGAACAACACCACAGATTCCGCACATTCGGCGAACGAGCCTCCGTCAGGGTCGAATCGATGGGTTTGATTCAGTTTTCCCGGTGGGCGATTCCCGGAAGGTTGGTCCGTCGGGACGCGAGGTTGCGAATCGGCTCGGCGCTGGCAACGGCTCAGCCCGCTTGCGGCCCGGTTGTACCGAAGACCCACGGTCCGATGGAACCCGCAACTTCAAGATTGGCGGCACGCTAGTGTAGTGATTCATAATTGCCGACGATCTTGCCAACCGAACCGCGACCGTGGGAGAGCGGATTCCTCTTGCCAACCGAACCGCGACCGTAAGGGAGCGGTTTCCTTGGTCCGCTCCCTTACGGTCGCGGTTCGGATAAGATGCAAACGGCGTGACAAACTACACTAGCGCCGCCGCGGGTCACCAGGGAGGGTTTCTCCGAAGCGCGAGCAGTGCCGCGCCGATGACACCCGCATCGTCGCCAAGACTTGCCTGAACCACGACCGGACCGCACGAGCCCTCTGCGCCACTGGCAGGTTCGCGTCGCCGAAGCGCCGCATCGATCAGGGCCGGCAGATGCGCCGCTACGCCCCCGCCGATACAGACCACCGGCGACTCGAACTGCAACACCAGGTTGTCGATCGCCGCCGCCAACCACTTGGCCGGCCCTTCCATCGCCTGCATGGCCGCCGACTCGCGGTTCTCGATGGCCCGCTGCCACCCGTCCAGCCCCTCCCCCAATCCACATGAATCCGACACGCGCGACAGCGCCCGACCCGACGCGTAGACCTCGAGACACCCGCACCGACCACACGCGCATACTTTAGCGTCAGGAATCTTGCCGACGATGAGCGCATCGACATGCCCCGGCGCGCTGCGGGCAAGCCGGACGATACGCCCATCGACGACCGCGCCGCAGCCGATGCCCGTACCGATCCGCAGATGGACGAACCGATCCGGTCTTATATCCATTGCCAAGTACTCCCCCCAGGTGGCCGCGTCGATGTCGGTCATGACCGTGACACATGAACGCGTGTGCTGTTGGATTGTGTCGCCCAGGGGTAGGCCTTCCAGTGCGGCTAGGTTGACGGATCGCGCCACAATCCGGCCGGCACGATCCAAAACGCCGGGCAGGGCCAATCCGATCGGCACGTCCGCATCGGGCTTTGCCGCCACTGTGCGGCGCAACTCGTCGATTGATTGCAGCAGTGGGCTAAGCTCGACGTGCGACGCGCCTTCGCCGAGCCAGGATTGCGTCGGTGCGGCACGTCGCTTCCAGACGCGACCGTCGTGGCCGACCAGCGCCGCGCGTGTTCGACTGCCGCCGACGTCGATTCCAATTGCAAATGTTCCATCGGGCGGCATGGTATTATTGCGGTTGGCGAGATTTGAAATCGCTCGTCTCACGCCGGCGTACCAGGTGAATTGGTGGTTCCATTCATCGTCACGAACGAAAAAACCGGTGGCACCGTCGAACAAGAACAAAAAGGCCGGTCGCACCCGCGAAGGGAACGACCGGCCCTCGTTGAGTCAGTCTAGCAGGTCGGATCAGAACGACCCAATTTTCGGCGTTCGATCAAAGCGAGTCGATCCAGGCGCGGATGTCGGCCGCGTCCTGCTCCGTCACCCCGTCGAACACACCGCCGCCGTGCGTCACGGCGCCGCTGAGTTTGTCGAACATCGTACTGCATGACGACTCGACAATGCTGGGCGGACCGGTGGCATCCGCAAAGTGGCAATCAACGCAGCCGTTGCCGGTATAGTACGTGTCGCCGGCAACGGCATCGCCCGTCAGCGCCGTGCAAACACCGCCGATGCGGGTCTCGCATGTCAAGCATTCGGCGTCGTCAACTCAGCCACCGCTGCAAGTGCCGAGACCCGTATCGGGATCGATCCCGCCGCAGACCTCGCCGGCCTCGGTGTCGCAATCGTCGTCGGACTCGCAGCAGCCTTCATCGGCCGTGCCGCCGCACGCGCCGTCCGCACACACGTCGCCGGACGTGCAGGCGTCGCCGTCGTCGCAGTCGGCCGCGTTGTCCGTGGACGCGCACACGCCATCGACGCAGTCGTCGTCGGTGCAGTCGTTGCCGTCGTCACACTCGGTGGCGTCTGCACACGGTGTCGTGCAGCCGTCGGTCTCATCGCAATCCTGGCCTTCGGTACAAGGGCTCGTACCGTCGACGCAATCACCCGTATCTAGGTCACAGGTCTCGGTACCGGTGCAGAACAGGCCATCGTCGCAGTCAATATCGTCCGTGCACCCCTCGACCGGGGCCGGACCGCACGTGTTGGTATCCGCATCGCAGACTTCGCCTTCGGCGCAGTCGGCGTCGGTCTCGCAGCAACCATCGATCGCCGCACCGGCGCAAGCACCGTCACCGCAGACGTCGCCGTCGGTGCAGACGTCGCCGTCGTCACAATCGGCCGTGTTGTTCGACGTCACGCAGACGCCGTCCGTACAGGCGACGTCGGTGCAATCGTCGCCGTCGTCTGCACACGGGTTGTCGTCGGCGCACACCGTATCGCACGCGTCGTTCTCCTCGTCACACACTTGGTCGTCCGTGCAGGGCGCCTCGCCGTCCATGCAATCACCGGAATCCACGTCGCACGTTTCCGCACCGTCGCAGAAGTCCCCGTTGTCGCAATCCACGTCCGTTTCGCACGGGTCGGCCTCACATACACCGTCGACGCACGTTTCACCCTCGGCGCACTCGGGGTCACACGCGACGACATCGGTTTCACATACGCCATCGACGCACGTCTCGCCGTCGGCGCACTCGGGGTCACACGCGACGACATCGGTTTCACAGACGCCATCGACGCACGTTTCGCCCTCTGCGCACTCGACATCGTCACACGGGTCCGCGGGCGGCGGGCATCCGGCGACGAGAAAAAGCATCCCGACGCCCATACAAATACATCCAATCTTCCACATCGCATATCTCCTTCCGGCCCATCCGCACATGGACCTACCAGTTGACGCACGGAGCCACAGCGGCCCGTTGCGAAGCATTCTCGTCATCGCGCAGGCGACAAATATTCTCCGTGAACCCCGACATTGCCGCAAAGATATCTGTCGGTTCTTCGGATCGACTTGGAACACAGTTTC
>JADFHG010000131.1 GCA_022567365.1 Planctomycetota bacterium
GGTCGTTGAGCCCTAGCCTAGCAGCCTGTTGAAGAACTCCTGGTAGCGTCCGCCCCCTGTGGCGGACGTGGCTGTTGAGACCGCTATCGCCTTCCTACGTCCGCCACGGGGGGCGGACGCTACGAACTCGGGTGGACAACACTTCTTCAACAGGCTGCTAGCGGCGCGATCACGGCTTTCAGCTTCGGCAAATCCACAACAACCGTGTCCCAAACCCGGTCCCACTTGACCTCGTCGTAACCGTGGACGAGTCGATGTCGCATACCGATCATGTCCGCCCATGGGATTTCCGGATGGTCCCGCTGAAAGTCGCGCGAGATGCGTGCCGCAGCTTCACCGATGACGATGATCTGACTGTACACTGCCCAACGGATCAGTTTGTCGCCGCGAAAGGCGGACATATCGCAACCCTTCGTGAATTCGAGCGCCCGATTCACGGGCCAACAGAACATCCAGCAACGGAGTCAGGTCAGGCGACATATAGCGTTTCAGCACTGTCCAAAATGGCCCGTCGGCGAAGCCAGTTCTCGCTTTCTTCGATCGGACCGCGTTCCACCAGATCGACCGGTCGACCGACCAACGACGAGAGCTCCGTTTCGGCGTGGACGAGGTCAAACAGAGTCCATCGCGCTGCGGGGTCGAATGTGACCAAGAAGTCAACATCGCTGTCCGGGCCGAAGTCGTCGCGCAGGATCGATCCGAACAGTTCAAGCTTGATGATCTTCCATCGCCGACAGAACTCGCCCAACGCCTCCGTCGGAAGATCGAATGGTAGTGGCAGACCGTTGTTCATGGCTCGCTCAGCCCGTCAATCCTCTGGCGATCACCAGGCGCTGAATCTCGCTCGTACCCTCGTAGATCTCGGTGATCTTCGCGTCACGCAAGAACCGCTCGACGGGGTAATCCTGACAATAACCGTACCCACCGAATACTTGAATGGCATGGTTGGCGGCTTTCGAGCATGTTTCGCTCGCGAAGAGCTTGGCCATCGCGCCCGCTTGGATGTAGTCCCGTCCGGTGTCCTTGAACCACGCCGCGCGGTACACGAGCGCCCGCGCCGCCTCGATCCCGACGGCCATGTCGGCGAGTTTCATCTGGATCGCCTGAAGCTTGCCGATCGGTCGACCGAACTGCACGCGCGTGTTCGCGTATTTCGTGGCCTCATACAGGCACGCCTGGGCGATGCCCAACGCCTGGGCCGCGATGCCGATCCGCCCGCCGTTGAGCGTGGTCAGCGCGACGCGCAGGCCCCGCCCGCGTTCTCCAAGAGGGGCGTCCTTGGGAATCACACAATCATCGAAACTGAATTCGGCGGTGGACGAACACCGGATGCCGAGCTTCTTTTCCAGTTTGCCGATCGAAAGCCCGGGTGTCGGTTTCTCGACGATGAACGCACTGAGTCGGCGTTTCGGTTCGTCGGGATCGGTGACGGCGATGAGCACCATGACCCCGGCTTCCTTCCCGTTCGTGACGAAATTCTTCGTGCCGGTGATGTGCCAACCGTCGTCCTTCAACTCCGCCCGGCACGTCGCGGCACCGGCGTCGCTTCCGCTGCCCGGTTCCGTCAACGACAGACAACCGATCAACTCGCCCGAAGCCAAACGCGGCAGGTATTTGTCCTTTTGCTCATCCGTACCGAACGTCAGGATCGGCTCGACGCAGAGCGAGTTGTGGGCGCTGATGAGCACGCCGGTGCCGGCGCAGGCCTTGGAAATCTCCTCGACCACCAGCGACGACGCCACGCACCCCATGCCCGCGCCGCCGTATTGGTCGGGAACGGCGATGCCGAACAGGCCCATTTCCGCCAGCTTGGCCCGAAGGTCTTCGGGCATCGAGGCCTCTTGGTCGCGCTCCGCGGCGCCCTTGGCGACTTCCTTTATCGCGAATTCGCGAATGCCCTGCTGAAGCAGACGATGATCTTCGTCGAGTGTGAAATCCATGATTCGATGAACCGCGAACTCAGTATGTCAGCGGCGTTCATGCGCCTGTTGAACAACCCGGGTAGCGTCCGTCCCCCGTGGCGGACGTGGCTCTTGAGACCGCTATTGCCGTCCTACGGCCGCCGCAGGGGGTGGCCGCTACTTTCTCGGCGGAACACCGCTTTTCCAACGGGCTGTTAGTGTTGCAGCAAGTGTCGCGCGATGATAATCCGTTGAATCTGGCTGGATCCTTCGCCGATCTCGCACAGCTTCGCGTCGCGCATGTATCGCTCGACCGGGACCTCCTTCGTATAACCCATCCCTCCGTGGATCTGGATGGCATTCATGCACGACCGTGTGGCCATTTCGCTCGCATAGAGCTTCGCTATCGACGCCTCCACGTTGCACGGCTCGCCGGCGTCGGACAGGATGGCCGCCTGTTGGACGAGCAGTCGTGCGGCGTCGATCTCCATGGCCATATCCGCCAACATGAACTGGATCGACTGTTGCTCGAAGATCGGCTTGCCAAACGCCATCCGCTGCTGAGCGTATGCGAGCGATTCCTCGAGCGCGCCGCGGGCGAGTCCGATGGACATCGCGGAAATGGTGATTCGACCGCGCTCGAGCACCTTCATCGCCGTCACAAAGCCCGTGTTGAGGTCGCCGCAGAGGTTCCCTTTCGGTATGTGGGCGTCATCAAACGTCAGCCCGACCGTGTCCGAGCCCCGCATGCCCAGCTTGTCTTCTTTTGGGCCGATGCTCAGCCCCGGGGTGTCACGATCGACAATGAACGCACTGATACCCTTCGCGCCACCCTCCGGTGTCGTCTTCGCCATGACAACGTACACGCCTGCGTAGTGGCCGTTCGTGATCCACTGCTTCGCGCCGTTGAGCACCCATTCATCACCATCGAGTTTCGCGGTCGTGGTCAGGGCGGCCGCGTCGCTACCGCAACCGGGCTCCGAGAGCGCCCACGCACCGAGGATCTCGCCCGTCGCGAGCTTCGGCAGATACGCCGCCTTCTGTTGGTCATTGGCGGCGAAGATCAGATGGGTCGAGCAGAGCGCGTTGTGTGCGTCGAGCATCAACGCCGTCGCCCCGCAGTGCCGCGCGATTTCCTCCATAATCACCGCGGCAGCGAGATCACCGAGTTCGGTGCCGCCGTATTCGGTCGGCACGAAAACCCCCATGAGCCCGAGCTCGCCGAGCTTTGCGATCAGATCGCGCGGGATGTCGGCTTCTCGATCCCATTGCCTCGCGTGCGGGGCGATGTGATCTGAGGCAAACTTTCGAGTGACGTCCTGAAGGGCCAGGAGGTCGTCGCAGAGTTCAAAATCCATCGGTTGTCCACCTTCGCTCTCGGTAGCCGTCGCCGCCGAAGATCGCGTCGCTTGGGTGCGTGTTTGGGCTGCCTTGCATGAGCATGATAGTGGAACACGGTTGCCTGGTCACGACGCGATTCTCGAGCCACGCGCGTTCATGATGCGTTTTTCAAACCACGCCCAATGACGATGCGCTGTATCTCGCTCGTGCCTTCGTAGATCGTGGTCACTCGTGCGTCGCGGTAGAGTTGCTCGACGCGGCACTCATGCACATATCCGCTACCGCCGTGAACCTGAACGGCGCGGTATGCGATCCGATTCGCAGACTCGCTCGCGTGGAGCTTGGCCATCGCGCTGGCGCTGCGCGCCTCCAGGCCGTTGTCGATGCGGTGCGCCGCCCGGCGTATGAGCAATTTGCTCGCCTCCAGCTCGGTTGCGCTGTCGGCGATCATGTTCGCGACGGCTTGGAACCTGCCGATCGGTCGCCCGAATTGGTATCGCTGGCCGGCGTAACGGACCATTTCGTCAAGGCACGCTTCGGCGATTCCCGATGCCTGTGCCGCTATTCCAATACGCCCCTCGTTGAGTGCGGAAAGGCAGACCGCGAGCCCGTCGCCCCGATCACCGATCAAATTGGTCGATGGCACGAACGTTTCATCGAAATGAATTACGGCGGTTTCGCTCCCGCGAATACCCATCTTGCCGTGGATCGGCGTACGCTCGATTCCGGATTCACGACCGTCAACCAGGAACGCACAAAGCCTTCCATCGTTGTCCCCGCCGGCGAGACGGGCGAGCACCAACAACCACCGGGCCGCCAGACCGTTGGTGATCCACATCTTCTCGCCCGTTAGGCGAAAACCGCCGTCCACCTCGACGGCCGCCGTTTTCGCGCTGCCTGCGTCGCTCCCCGACCCGGCTTCGGATATCGCGAATGCGGCAAGACTGCCCGGGTTGCCCCATTCCCGAAGCAGGTCCGACCTCAACGGTTCGGCTGCGTACCGCTTGAGGACGCGCCCAACCATGCTGTGTACGGAGATCGTTACGGCGACGGATGGCGATGCGTACGAGAGTTCGTGAGTGATTGCCGCATACGTCGTGCACGAGCAACCGAGACCGTCCAACTCGGACGGCACACAAAGGCCCAAAAAGCCCATCTCCCCGAGAGCGTCGAGAATATCAATAACCGAGGAGTCGTCTTGGTCCCATTTCCGGTCGAGCGGGATTAGTTCGGCCCGCGCGTATTCGCGCGCACCGTCGATGAGTACGGCATCGTCCTCCGCCAGATCCGAGGTCGAGGCCAAAAGGGCCATCGAATGTCTCCAAACTCGAAAGCGCGAAACTTGCCCTGAGTCATGGGCACCGTCTGATACCGCCCTAAAAGTGCTACGAGCCGAATTCGATGAAAGAATCCACGACTGTCGATTCGCATCGAGGCACCGGCGCATGGACGTTGACTCGTCCGAACAGCGCGCTACCCGCGCAACGACTTCGGGGCGGCAGTGGTCGGCGTGCGTCCAGCCGAGTCGGAACGCCGCCGCGGCCCGTGAGTATAAGTTGGCCTGCTTGGCGGCGTCAATTCGACGGAATCCAAAAGGCAATGAGGCGGTGTCGATGCAAAGCCCAATTCGCTCGAGGCAAGCCAAAACGCTAGTGCAGCGTCACACCTGGATTTACGGGTTGGTGTTGAGCGATAGGCATAGCAAAGTCCGCTCCCTTACGGTCGCGGTTCGGATTTGGGTTGCCGCCCAACCCGCAAGTTTATGCGTGACGCGGCACTAGCGGAAAGCTGGTAGCTGGTAGCTATCGACTTGCCGGTCGGCAGGCGGGTTCACACCCGGGGGCGGGAGTGCCACATCATGCGCCGTAGCCCAGCCGCCCTCGGCTGGGAGACTGGCAAACCGGCTGGCCGGTGGATGTTCCGCCTGCCACACGTTTTTCGATGGCCTGCGGCGCAGGAAAATCAGGCGTCACACATGAACTGGCATCGCCGGCTTGCAGTGCCTAGCCAGCTTGCAGTGCACCGACCAACCGGCCAGCCGGGCCAACTCGCTCGGACGCTGTTGCGGTGGGCCGTTCGCATTGCCGCGGTCTCGGTGATCGGGTGGTGGCTCTTCGCCGACACCTACGCGCGGCATTGGGGTACGGGTGGTCGTCCCAACGAAATCCGCTTTGCCCACTTCGGTACGTTTCGAGACTACGAACTCTGGCGCAGTATCATCGAGGCGTTCGAGCACGAGTATCCCGGAACCGGCGAAGCCGGCTCGCTGACCGGCAAAACCGACTCGCCGGTCAGCATCAGGCAGGAATACGTTGTCGGGCTGGCCGGGCACTACAACGTCAAGCTCCGCCAGCAGATTCTCTCGGGAACTCTGCCTGATGTAGCGCTCGTTCAACTCGGCCCGTTCCACGAAATCGCCGACCATTTTGCCGACCTCTCCCATCTTGCCGATGCGCTGAGCGCGCCCGACGCGCTGGATCCCACGGGTGTCGCCGCGTTTCGATCACTCGGCCGGCAGGCGGGTCTCCCGGTTTCCGGCGGCAACCTGATGATTTATTGCAACACCGTGTGCTTCGAACGGGCGGGCAAGCCGGCATTGCCGGGCCGGTTGCACGGCACCGGGGTTCCGCTGCCCCGTGACGATTGGACCATCGACGACTTTCTCCAAACCGCGCGCCTCTTGACGTGCGATTTCGATGGTGACGGCTCGTTGGACCAATTCGGTTTCTGGCTCCCGCGATGGGTATACTACTTGCCGTTTCTATGGTCCTTCGGCGGTGACGTGACCAGCGACGGGGACACGCGGTGGGCGCTCACCGACCAAGCCGCGCACCAAGCGTTGGCATTCTACCGATCCCTAGCCGTGGGCGACCGCGTCTGCCCGAGGGACGAAGAGGTGCCGCAGTTGTTTCAGGACGTCGGATTCTTGACGGGCAAGGTGGCAATGTGCGTGAACGGCCCGTGGTTCGAGCCGTTCCTCGCCGAGACGCAGCTCGCCGATACGTACGTCGTGCGTCCGATCCCCAAGGGACCGGCCGGCAGGAAAACCCGCATCACCTGGGACGGGATCGTCATCGCAAGGGATCTTCCCGCAGGTCGGCGCCAGATCGCGGAGCGATTCGTCGCGTTCGTTCTCTCGAAGACCGTGCAGGATCGAATCGCGCGGACCGGTCGGGCGTTACCCGCGCGGATCGCGTCGGTCGCCGCCTATCTGGGCACGCCGGTCGATCCGAGACGGCGATGTTTTGTCGACGGACTGGCGTATTCACGGACTCAGCCGTTGTTGGCCGCGTTCGGCGAAGTGGACCGTGCCATCAACCGGCACCTCGATCGGTTGCTCGATCCACGTCGAGCGGCGAACGTGGCGCAGGTGCTCGATGATCTCGCGTCGGACCCCGTGATCGTGCGGCACTTTCCAACAAGTCGAGCGAACGCCCAAGAGCTGGAGCGTGGTCGATGATGCGTCGCCCGTCGGCGGCACTGTGGTTTCTGTCGCCTTGGTTGGCGGGATTCGTCGCGCTCTCGCTTGTTCCGATGGGCGCGTCCTTCGTTATGTCCCTCATGGACACGCACGGCACGCTCGCTATCGAACGATGGACATGGGAGGGCGATGGTCAATACCGCGAGGCACTGGGCATCAGCCGCGCCTTACCGCTGCCGAATGACGACGACGGGCGGCGTCGAGCAGGTGTACACGACGATGCCGGATCCCCGGGCGGTCGAACCGGCGTGTACGCGAAACCGCGGTTCCTGACGGCGCTGTGGAACTCGCTGCTTTTTACGCTGTTCGCCGTACCATTGGGGCTGTCGGCCTCGCTCGGCGTCGCCCTCCTGATGAACCGATCGATTCCGGGCATATCCGTATTCCGCGCGATCGTCTATCTCCCCTATTTGCTCGGCGGCGTGGCTACGATTCTCATCTGGAGTTGGCTGTTCAACCCGCGCTTCGGCTGGATCAACTGGATGATCCGCTTCGCGTACGACATGATCGACCCCTTCGTCGCCCCGTTCAACACAGTTGGCACAGCGCATTGGCCGGTGCCCGATTGGTTGTATTCCGAGACCGCGTGCATACCCGCCCTCGTCATCATGGACGCCTGGACGATGGGCGGCGCGATGATCATTTTTCTCGCCGCCCTAAAGTGCCTACCGAAGACACTCTATGACGCCGCCGTTCTTGACGGCGCGGGCGCGTGGCGGTGTTTTCGCCACGTGACGATCCCCATGCTCACGCCCGCGATCCTGTTCAACCTGATCGTCGCCGTGATTTTCGCGATGCAGTCGTTCAAGGAGGCCTACTTGCTTCAGCACCGCAGCCAGCACGACGGGTTGCTCTTCGTCGCGCTTCACATCTACGAGACGGCGTTCGAGCCGCCCTACCGCCTCGGCCATGCGTCCGCGATCGCGTGGTTGCTCGTCGCCGTGCTTATCGCCCTGGTCGTGCCCATCCTGATCTCGTCGCGGTGGTGGGTTCATTACGAAGACCGTTGAATGTGAGTGAGGAAGTCGTCAGTTGTCAGTAGGGAAGTTTTTGGTTATCAGTTATCAGTTACCGGTTGGGGGCCGGGATCGGGGAACACTCTCTTGACTTCCCTACTGAAAACTTCCCTACTGACAACTTCCTTACTGACAACTTCACTCGGTCGGTTCCCGCGTCACGTGCAGCGCACGGAGCACGTCCCGCTGCTCCACCAGGCCCACGATTCGCTTTCCGTCTCCGCCCTCTACCACCGGTAGCACCGCGACGTTTTGCTTCTCGAATACGTCGAGCAGATCAGTGAGTTCCATATCGATCCCTACCACCGCCGAATTGGGATCGGCCAGGTCGACCGCCGTCACGAGGTCGCGGAGCGTCGGGTCGTAGATCACGTCGCGCACGTCGCTGAAATGGATCACGCCGGCCAACGAACCGTCTTCCTGAACGACCGGAAAATGGGCCTGTGTGGAACGCTCTATGAAATGGAGAAGCTCGTCGAGATTGGCCGACGCGGGGATCAGTTGAACGTTGGTCCGCATGATGTGTTTTACGGACATCGAACCACCGGCCTCGCTCGCACCATCCGCCGCCGCGTCTGTGCGTGCGCCGATGCCGAGCAGGCGCAGCATTGCCCGTAGCGTGATTCGCACGACCGAAGTCTCGCCGCTTGCCGCGTTGTCGCGCCGAAGCAACGTCATGGCCTTGACCTCACCGCCCGCGACGACGCACCGTTTCAACAGCAGCGGACCGCAAAGCTCGAACAACACCACGCTTCCCATGACGATCGTCGAAAACCGCGCCGCCGCCGGCGAGTCCCAATTGTCTTTGACGAATGCCGCAAGACCAATCACGACCGCCGCCTGGCAGAGAAGCGCATTTCCATAATCCGGTCCGCAAACACGACCGTCC
>JADFHG010000132.1 GCA_022567365.1 Planctomycetota bacterium
GGGGCTTCGGCGAGGCTGATCGCATCCGGGACGAGCTCACAAGAAAGGGCATCGCGCTGGAGGACGGCCCCGACGGCACCACGTGGAAACGGGCGGGATGAGCAAGGACCGCGTCTATATCTACGACTGTACGTTGCGCGACGGCGCCCAGACCCAGGGCGTCGACTTCACCGCCGCCGACAAGGTCGCGCTGGCGGGGGAGCTCGACCGCATCGGCGTCGACTACGTCGAGGGCGGCTGGCCCGGCGCCAACCCGACCGACGACGCCTTCTTCGATGAGGCGCCGGAGCTTGCCCGCGCAAGGCTTACCGCCTTCGGCATGACGCGGCGCGCCGGGCGGTCCGCCGACAAACGTGAAGTTATCGACAATCACCTCGTGCTTGGATCGCTTGTCGCCGTCGGGCGTCGTCCATCGATTGAGCTGTAATCGGCCTTCAATGAGCACCGAGCGGCCCTTCGCCATGTATTGTTTGAACGCCTCGCCGCGGCGCCCGAAGAGCGTGCAATCGACGAAGCACACATCCTCGTGTTCCCCGCCGTCACGGTCGCGCCATTTTCGGTTTGTCGCGATACCGAACTTGCACACCGCCGTATTCGCCGGCGTGTAGCTCAGCTCCGGGTCGCGCGTCAGGTTGCCCATCAGCACGATGCGATTGTAGCTCGACATTGTCTTTGTTCCTCACACGATCGGGCGAATGGTGGCTCGACCGGTCTACGCCGTTTCCGAAGTCGCATCACTGGACGCAGGAGTGGATTCGGAGGAATCCGATTCGACCGCACCGGCTGTTACTGTTGCCGTAGTCGGTTTCTCTTGCGATTCGGACGCCTTTTCTGCCGATTCAGACGGTTGCTCTTTCTTGTTCGCCGGTTTCGCTTCCGAGTCAGACGGAGCCGCCTTTGCATCAGACGGCTTCTCTTTCGCGTCGGATGTCGCTTCAACGGACGGACCGGACTTCGGCGGAGCATCGCCCGGGCGGCGGCCCGCGACCGAGCTGTCACCCTCCTCGACGCTTTCCTGCAACGCACGCTCCATCATATCCGTGGTCATATGGTCCGCCCGGGTGACGAGAACGCGCAGGATGTCCTCGGAGATGTTCACGTCGCGTTCGAGGCCCGTGATTCGGTCCGTCGCGGCTTTGAAGTACGTCAGCACGTACACCCCGCGCTTGCGACCCTTGATCCGGTAGGCGAGCCGCCGTTCATCCCACAGGCGGCAAAACACGAGTTCCGCTTCTGCGCGATCCATGAGTCGTCGGATTTCCTTTTCGCAGTTCTCGAAAGAGGATCCAAAGTTCGGATCGAAAAGGAACATTGCTTCGTATTGTTTCAACGCTTGTCTTCTCCTGTGATCGTGGCCGCCATCGCGCAGGCCGACAAACCCGTCGCTCTATTCGGACGGTGGCTCGCCGTTAAATCGGGTCATCGCCAAATCGACACCATGTTCGATCCAACACTCAACGGCGTCGGTTGCACGCTCGCGCGACCGACGCATGATTTCCTCTTCACGCTCGCTGAATCGACCCAACACATGCGTGGTCGCCCCGCCGAGCGGTCCGCCGATTCCGATGCGGAGGCGCCCCCAGGCGTTCGTACCCAGCCGGTCGATCACGTCTTGCAACCCCTTGTGCCCGCCGGACGATCCGCTTGCCCTCATGCGCAACCGGCCAAGCGGCAAAGCGAGGTCGTCCGTAACGACCAACAGGTCTTCGAGTTCGAGTTTGTAGAACCGCCCCGCCGCGAGCACGGCTCTGCCGCTCTTGTTGACAAACGTCGTCGGTTTCATCATTGCAACGCGTTCGCCCGCGAAGTCTCCAAGACAGAACCAGCCGTGAAACCTCTCGGTCGACAGGTCGAAACCCCAACGCTTGGCGAACTGGTCCACGACGTCGAACCCGACGTTGTGGCGCGTTCGGTCATAGCGGGCGCCCGGGTTCCCCACTCCGACGATCAATTTCACCGATTCGATCCACGGCCAAACACGAAATCCTTACCACGGCGAGCCCTACACCGGTTCTCGCCGCCCGATCAAGAACTTTTCTCGCCCTCCGCCTCTTCGTCACGGGCACGACCGATGACCTCGGGCATGGTCGATTTCTCTTCACCTTCCTCGCCCGGCTCCGCTTCCACTTCCTCCTGGAGCGCGCGGACCGTCGCGACGCGCTCGCCCGGGTCCGTCAGCGCGACGACGCCGTCGGGCAAGTCGAGTTCCGAGACGAGGAGCGAATCGCCTACGTTCAAGTGTGTGACAAGCGGGTGCAGCGTGTCCGGTATCGCGGTCACCAGGCATTCCACTGGCAGGCTCCGCAAATCCTGTTCGAGCACGCCGCCCTCGTGCACGCCCTTCGGCACGCCTCGCAGCTCGATGCCCACGGTGACCTGCACGCGCTCGTCAAGATTGACTCGGGTGAGGTCCACGTGGATCGGTAGCGTGCCGAGATGGTCGTATTGTACGGCTTTGATCAGGTACGGTTTCTTGGACCCGCCAATCTCCAACTCGAGCATCCGCGCGCCGTGCGCGAGGGCGACCTTGAGATCGTGCTCGACGAGCGTCACCGCCTGGGGGGTCTCTTTGTGTCCGTAGATGATCGCCGGAAGGCGGCCGGTTTTGCGCAACGCGCGTGCCACCCGTGTCCCGCCGACCTCACGCGCCTCGGCGGTGAGAATGATTGTGTCCATGCGTGTTTCTCTTTCTGTGTCGAACCGCGTCGCCTATCTCTCGAATAGCGCGCTGACCGACCGATGTTCATGAATCCGGCGGATTGCCTCGCCGATGAGTTCCGCCACCGAAAGAACCGTCAAATTGTCGAGCGCCGCGCGGACGGTCGAATTCTCGGGAATCGAATCCGTGACCGCGATTCCGGCGAACCGGGCCTCCTTCAATCGATCCAACGCCGGACCGGCAAAAATGCCGTGGGCCGCGCCGACGAAGATGCGGTCCGCGCCGTGCTCGCGCGCGAGACGGGCCGCCTCACAAACCGTGCCCGCCGTCGTAATCATGTCGTCGAACATCAGCACCGTCTTGCCCTTGACGTTGCCGATGATGTTCGTCGCGACCGCCGCATCGACCGCGATCCGGCGTTTGTCGACGATCGCAAGGTCGCATCCGAGTCGAGCCGCGAAGTCGCTGCTGTATTTGATGTTGCCCACGTCGGGCGAAAGCACCACGGGCTCCGAAACATTCATCCGTGCAAAGTGCCCGCTGAGCACGGGGCCGGCCGTCAGGTGATCCACCGGTATGTCGAAGAACCCCTGAATCTGGTCCGCGTGGAGGTTCATCGCGAGCACGCGGTCCGCGCCGGCTTTCGTGATCATGTTCGCGACGAGCTTCGCCGTGATCGGCGTACGACCCTCCGACTTGCGATCCTGTCGGGCATAACCGAAGTACGGAATCACCGCCGTAATCCGTCTGGCACTCGCCCGCCGCAACGAATCGATGAAGATCAGCAACGTCATCAGGTTTTCGTTGACCGGCGGACACGTCGATTGGACGATGAAGCAATCCTTGCCCCGAACGTCGTCTTCGAGCTTAATGAGGGTCTCGCCGTCGGGGAACGTCGCCACGATCGCGCGACCCCGGTCCACCTCGAGGTAGCGACAGATCTTGTCCGTCAGAACGCCGCTCGAGGAACCCGCGAAGACCCTCAGGTCGGCCGACTCGTTCGAAAACGAAGATGGTTGAGCGCTCTTCATGAACCACACACTCCATGCACCATCGATCCGCCTGCAACCGCGCTCCCGTCGTCGATCACTTCGCCCGCGCCGACGTGTGCGAACGGACCGATGCGACACCGCGTACCGATTGTCGCGTCCGTGGCGATGAACGTAAACGGATAGACCACCGTGTCTTTCCCGATGGTCGCGCCGAACTCGATCCAAGTGTTGTCCGGGTCGATGATGGTGACACCCTCCGCCATCAAGGCGACCTGGATGCGATCCTGCATGGCACGACCGACCTCCGCCAGATCGAGGCGCGAGTTGATTCCAACCGCCTCGTCCGCGCCGATCGCATGGATCGCGGAAACACCATCGCCCGACTCGCGAAGGCACGCGATCGCGTCCGTCAGGTAGTACTCGCCCTTGGCGTTGTCGGGCTTGATCTTGTCGAGCGATTCAAACAACCGCTTCGAATCAAAGCAATAGTAGCTCGGATTCACCTCGCAAATCTCACGCTGCTCCTGCGTACACTCACGTTCCTCGACGATTGCGGACAATTTGCCCGCGTCGTCGCGCACGATCCGGCCGTAGCCCGTCGGATCAGCGAGCACCGCCGTCGCGAGGGTCAGCGAATCGCCGCGGGACTCGCGCGTCTGCAAAAGCGCGGCGAGCGTTTCTCGTCGCACCAGCGGCATGTCGCCCGCGATCACCAGCACGCTCCCCGAAAAGCCATCAAGGGCGTCGCGGGCGCACTGGACCGCGTGGCCCGTGCCGTATTGCTCGACCTGCTCGACCCACTGAACGTCGTCCACGTCGCCGAACCGGGAAATCACCTCGTCCTTGCCGTGCCCCACGACGACGATCAGACGGTCGACGCCGGCGTCCCTAGCCGCGTCCACGGCGTACGAGAGCATCGGCCTCCCGCAGACGTCGTGCAGAACCTTGGGCAGGTCGCTGTTCATCCGCGTGCTCTTGCCCGCGGCCAGGATAATTGTCGCGCGATCGCTCACCGCGTTGCTTACCTCGGGCTCCATGCCGACCCGTCCTACCACATTCGTGCTCGCACCGTAGTCTCGCCCAAACGGCGGCTGTCCGGCGCTACCCTTCGCCATGGTCGAAAAACTTACCCGGCCAGGACTCGAACCTGGAACGCCAGGACCAAAACCTGGTGTGTTACCATTACACCACCGGGCATTTTAGCAGACTGTCGAGCAATATGTGGCACACGATAAACGTGGGGCACAGGACAAATGTGTGGCACAGGCTAATAGCCTGTGGCGGGTACCGGCAACAGGCCAGCCACCGGCTTGGCAGCGCCTTGCCGGACCCGCTTGCCGCTGCCGCTGCCGCTGGTGCCACACCATCCAAATCGTTTTCTTCAACAGCCTGTCAGCCACCGCCACCCTCGCTCGGGCACAGACGGTCGTGACCCATCATCAGATCCACTTCCGCGACAGGCCGCTCATTCGATGAGAGGGGTCGCGGCAGCAGTCCCACCCCCGAGGCCTGAGCGCCGCACCGCGAAGAGCAGCGCCCACCACCGCTTCCGGACTTCGGCGTCCGGCGCGGCATACCCCTTGGGAAGCAGGATTCCTAATATTCAGACAGCCGATCGCTTGCGATCGGCGCGGACGGGGAGGATACGAAACCTCGGCACCGCCGTCAACTGGTCGGATCACACGACTTCGCCGAGCAAATCGAGATGCAGAGGGACCGCCGTCGGCGGCGGGTATCCCTTGCTATTCGCTTCCAGCCTCGAATCCGGGGCTTCAAGCAGGCCGGTGGGGTACGAAGACCTCCCGTGGCCGCAAAGAGCCGCCGTCCTACATCGGCGGAACATTCCCTTGCGGCGACGCGGCACCATTGACATGATTTGCGTTCGGTGCTGGTCGATATAACGTGTGAGTTGTGGTTTCGCGTTCACGCTTGTCGTCCGTGTCGCGGGCGGCCGATGAACTCGTCGCGTGGCAATATAGGCAGTATAGGCGGGCGAATTGTGGCGTGCGTGAGCCTTGCGGCCCGATAATGCTATTCGCGGCGGTGGGGATTACATACCATCTTATTCGATCGCCCCTGCGCGACATCGTTCAGGCAACGGGGGATGCTTAGGATCGACGTGGGATTCCTCGGATCGCGTAACGCCGCAACCGACTCGACTCACGGGAAGGAACCAGGAGAATCATGCACAGCACCAACTCGTCATGCGGGCGCAAGGCGCGCTCCATCACCGGCAGCCGCACGGGTATCGTTTCCCGTCTGCTGAAGGCGGTCGTCCTCGGATTCACCGGCGCCGTCGCCGCGAGCGTCAATTGCGCCGGCATCGACATCGGCGCCACCATCGATGACGTGGACGTTGTCTTTAGGTTCGAGGATGACGACGACCCCGACAATTTCTTCGAGTGGCTGCAGGACGAAATCGATCACCGGTTCTAAGGGGCTCGCGCGGTATTCAGCGGGTGGCATGGTCCACGCTTGCGTGGCCATGCTTGACCCTGATTACGTATTGATGCTACGCCCAGATGATGGCAAGTCCCCAGACAGCGCTGTCGACTTCCTCGAAGCGCAAGACATGCCGGCGCTATAACGATCCCGGACACGCGCCCGCCCTGACGTTCTCTTGCTTCAAGAGGCAGCCGTTCTCGAGCCGTGCCCGTACAAGGCATTGGATGTTGGAGGCAATCTCGACATCGGTGTGCAAAGCATCAACTCGAACTCCGGGCGTACGGGGTCTATCTGCAAGCGATAAGGATTGGACATGGTCAAGTGCCAGATCTTGGCATGGCCTGGACCACAACGGACCGAAGGTAGTCCTGGTTTGCCTACCCGACGATCCCCGTCGGATCAACGCGATGTGATCGCGATGAACGATGGGAGGCTCGACTGGCGTGCGGTGGCCCACGCGATTCGCATGGCCACGCAAGCGTGGCCACCCGCCCGTGAATCCTCAATTCGCAGCGTGTCATCGAGCCATCAAACGACACCGCAACGCCTCCTCGTAAGCCTCGTTGAAATATTGCGCAAGCGGTCTCCCGTGTTCGGTGTGTTCCTCGACGATGAGATCCTTGTCGCCATCGCTCAGCCGTCCGGTGAATATCAGCCATCCGAACAGATGGGGCGTGGTCTGAACCATGCCCTGATTCAAGAATCGTGCGGCCAGCGTTCTCGCTTTCTGGTCGTCGGTCAGGAATGCCTGGCGCGTCTTCTTTGCGAACGCGATTGAGGAAAGCTCCCCCTTGCTGAGATTGTGACGCCTTGCCAGCAGTTCGACATCCTGCAGGTCGGCGACGTCCAAGTGATACGGCTGAAAACTGCCGTTTTGCTGCTCACGCCGCAACCGTCGTTGCAGCTCATTTTCCGCCTTCGTTATTTGTGTCCGGCCCTTATACAAGCACTCGTACTGGACGAAGCGGGTGACGCAGAACGTGCAATTCGCGGCGCGGCTTGCCGCGTACAAGGCACGGGCGGACAGTATGTTCCACACCGCGCAAGTATCAGCTACGCTGTGTGCGTGGAATCTGGAAGGGTCAATCGCCATACGCGAGGCTCCTTCCATACAACTCGCCGATCTCAGCGACCTCGCTCTCCGAGACAAGCAGCATCTCTGCCAAACGCCCTGCTGAGACCGTATCTCGTTCGTATGCCTCAAAGCACAGGCCGACGTAGGATGACGATAGGCCGCGCCGCAGCAGCTCTTCCCGTTGCTTGCGAGGTTTCGGTGCCAGGCTGGTTGGTAGTTCGGGATCGACCTTGTCGTCGGCAGGCACCTTTGCCGATCCAATCGTCTTCTGCGCGTTCTGCGAAACGAGCTTGGCGTCTTTTAGCGCATACGACAGCGCCTCGGTGCTGACCTTGAGCTTGTTTGCCCATTCGACAGCCTTGTGTGCATCCCACATGCTTCCGTCCGGAATGCCTTGCAGGAAACTAGGGGGCATCAGGTATCGAGATGCGAACGTGTTGGCGCGGATTTCGGAATAATCGCTCCCCTTCCATTTCGCATACGAGACCACGACATCTTGGTCGTCGTCCAAGATTGCGTGGCCCGCCTCGTGCGCTGCGGTGAAGCGTTGGCGGTAAACATCCTCCGTATAATTCACAAGAACGCACTTCCCAGCAGTCGGATGTTTGACATACAGACCCGACACATTGGAGTTTTCCAGTTGACGCCGAAACACATGAAGACCGATCCGGCGGAAATCGGCGTACAAATCCATCCCGATTTCATTCGGGCCATAACCGAGGTGGCGTCGAAGTTCGGATGCTGCCTCCTCGCCATGTCCCTTGAAGAAGTTGCCCTTCTTGATGAATGTGAACGGTTGTCGCTGGTCCGGCGCGAGGGATGACATCAGAAACTCCTCGCACTCGCAAAGGAATAAGAACTCCTGAATCGCCCAACGATCCGCTTTGGACAGCTCCGCGCCATGCAGCCGGAACAGGGTCTCTGTTTGGTCAAACGGGGCGACACGCTCGTTCGCGATGAAGAACTTGAAATCGCACTTGTAGTAGTCGGCCAGAATCAGGATTTCGTCGCCCGTCGGCTCCTTCCTGCCAGACTCATATGAGGAGAGTCGTTCTTCCGCTATGCCCGTGGCGGTCGCCAGCTCACCAAGGGACGTTTGAAACTGCTCCCTGTAGCGCTTGAGCTTGACGCTAAGCATGTTGAGGTCTATTGGCATCCTAGGTTTCCTCGTCGGGCGGGTGGCATGGTCCACGCTTGCGTGGCCATGCTTGACGCTGATCACCAGCGCGTGCCATGTCAAAGCGTTGCTTCGGTATGTGCGACAACGATCAACCTTGCCCGCGCCGACGGCTTTGGCATGCGACCCAACGCCGCCAACCATAGCCTTCCCATAGTCGCTGCGCCCTATTCGTCGTCCGTCTCCTTCGTCTCTTCCGTCTCTTCCGTCTCCTTCGTCTCCTTCGTCTCCTTCGT
>JADFHG010000133.1 GCA_022567365.1 Planctomycetota bacterium
AAGCACGACCATCTCCCCGGGTGGCTGGTCCTATGGCGAGGGTGGATGAAACTCCAGAGTATGGTGGACGGAGCGGCCGCCATGGGAGTCACAAAATGTGGGTAAACTTAAGGCTTCAGCCTTGGGGGACCGGCAAGCCGGCTGGTCGGCGAATCGGCGGACCATTCGTGTCCCCCACCTCTGAAGAGGTGGGCCACCCATTGGGACTACCCATCGAATCATCGGTGACAAAGCACTAGGCTGGTAACCGCCATTCGCCGGAGGTTTCAAGGACTCCGAATCGTTCGCCCGCAAGCGTTGGGGTGGCAAATGTCGATGATATTGCAGTCATGGCGGAGCAACCCCTACCGGCCGTATTCTCGCTGATCGACGGCGTGCGAAACGTCGCGCTTGATGCAGCCCTCGTGGAGGCACTTCCCACCCTCGAACCCGACCATCAGGCCCGCGCGCTGCGCGTCCTTGCCGATCGTGAGCACCCCCCGAGTCTCGCGACGATCTTCGGGCGGTTCCGCGAATACGACGAAGGTCTCCGGATGATGATCGTGAGCCATGTCGGTCGCCTTTCCGCGGGCGTGCGTCTGGCTGCTCAATCCACCTCCGCGGCCCAGCGGGTCGGCGCGCTTCAGGTCATCGTCGAGAGCGAGTGCAGCCGCCTGTTCTACCTCTTGCCGCAGGCGCTACGTTCGACCTGCGCGAAGACACGTGAGAGCGCGGCGAACGGGTTGTACCTGCTGACGGGCAGATTGATGCACGCTAACGTCGCGGCGATGTCGGAGCAGTCCCCGGCGCCGTTGGCCGAGCGGCGCGCGTATCTCGCCGAGGCCCTCAGCGACGCCGTATTGTTCTGGGAGGCTCACTTGAAACCGAAGGTGCTGCTGGCCGCGCTTTGGATGGTCGAGTGGGTCGAGCCCGCGATACGCGAGAAGCTCGCGGAACGCACCAGCAATCTGGGCCGTGCCATCGGAAAGGTCTTGGAGGGCACGTCCGATCCCGCCCTTGCCGGTCTCGCGCTGCGCGCGTTGGCGATCGAGCCGTTGCGCGCCGCGGCCGTTCGGGCCATCGGTCATGCGCCAAACCGCAAGTTCCTCCGAGCGCTCGGAGCGGAGAGCTGGCTCCTCGCGGATACCGCGATTCGACACGCGTGCTTGCGGATACGTCGATTGAAATGGCTCGAGGACTGCATCGAGGAGATACCGACGTTCGCACACCGTGAAGCGGTCGGGTTGATCCGGTTGGTACAGGCCACGGGCGAGTCGCGGGAGCGCCGAATCGAGTTCCTTCGTTCGATCACAGGCTTTGGTGACGACGCGCTCGAGGAGGCCGCCGTCTGGCAACTCGTCGCCGACACAAGCGAAGTGGCCACTTGCGCCTTGGCGATGATGGTGAATCGAACCGGGGGCGCAGCGCGCCGGATCGCGTCTCGTGAGATGCGCCGCCGGCGACCGGAAATCGCAATCGACACAGGCGACGAAACGCGGTCGGCGGAGGGGGAGACGATTGAGTCACCCGCGACTTGGGACCGAGTCTGGACTCGGTTCGACGTACTCAGCGACGACGAGCGGGTCGCGGCGAAGTCCGCCCTTTTGCACTCCCACGGAACCGACGTTCCACGGCGCCTAAGGGCGAAAATCGCCAGCGGGAACCCGGACGACCGGGCGCGGGCGCTGAGAATCGTACGCGAATTGGGCCTGACGCAGGAGTTTTCCGAACAGACGTTTCACTTGGCACGTGACGCGGACGACGTTGTCCGCGCGACCGCGGTCGCGATGCTCGCGGAGCTGCCGGGGGTGACGACGCGGCGTATTCTCCGGGAGGCCGTGAACGACCGCGACGCCCGCGTGCAGGCGAACGCGATCGAATCGCTCGATACGCTCGAGATCGCCCAGCGCGGCGAATGGATCCAACCGAAGCTCGACGCGGACAATGGTCGGGTGCGCGCGAACGCGATCAAGAGCCTGCTCGGGCTCGAGGTCCGTTCGGCGGGCGAGGCGTTGCTGGCCATGTTGGAAAGTGGATCGGCCGCTCATCGGCAAAGCGCGCTTTGGGTCGTTGAGCATCTTCGCCTCCGAGCGGTGGTTCATCGTCTCACCGAGATGAGCCGGCAGGATCCGGACAATCGGGTCCGCCGGCGCGCGCAGCGTACCTTGCAGGCACTCGGAGGCGGGGCGTTGGGGGCTGAGGTGGGCGGCGCGCCACCCCGCCCGGCCGGTAGTGTATCCGCCCTCAGCCCAGGGGAGTCCACATGACCTTCCTAATGCAGCAGAATCTGCGCGACTTCTATCACCAGTTCAGTCGTGGTTTCCGGGGCGACGGATCGATTGTCGGCGGCGTTTGGGCGTTTGTCGCGATTGGAGCCGTCGTGTTCTTCGCGTATTGGGCCACCAAACGCCAAAGCCGCCGCGCGGCGACGACCATCGTAAATGATCCTCGCGGCCTTTTTCACAAACTCCTCGCGGGTCTGCCCTTGTCCCCGACTCAGCGAAGGATGCTCCGGACGGTGGCCGTCGGTCTTCGCCTCGACAACCCGGCCGTGATCCTCTTCAGTCCGAAACTCTATCGTGAGCACACCGCGCGCTGGCGTCAGGGCGACGCAGCGACCGGATCCCCGAGCCACGATCGCGGCGCGGACGCGATCATCGAGGACACCGCGCGTGTCTTGTTCCCCGAACCCGGCAGCCGGCAAGTCCCCAGTCGACGTAAGACGGTCCGACGATAATTGGACGGCGGAAGCGGGCATGCCCGAAATCACTCGGCGTGCTACGGCATGCGTATGTCCACATACGCGGGCGCATGGTTGACGCCATCGACTCCCGGGTTGCTCATCGTGAACACCTGCCCCGTGACCAACGTGGGCGGCGCGACGAGAAACACGTTCGTGCGGCCGGCACCACCGTCTGGCAGCTCGGTCTCGGTCGGAATGCGAAACCGCTGCAGAAGCGTTTGCATCTCGTGACTTCCCCGAGGATTGTCCGCGTTGGGCCTTCGATCATCGGTCCCGAACGCCAGGCTGCCCACGATGATCGTCACGTCCGCGGCTCGGGCGTTGGCCCACTGCAACACTGATTCCGTGGCCCGCAGGCGCTGTGCGGGCGGCTGGTCATCCGGGTCCGAGACAATGAGCCTCAAGACGCGCCCGCGGGAGGTCACAACGGTAACCGCCAGACATTGAGACGGACCCTCCGTCGGGACCAGCGTGCGCGTCGTTACGGGAAGTCGCGGTTCGGCCAAGACGGCGAGGAATCCCGACGCGTCGACGGAATCGGCAACGGTGATTACGCCCCAGTCCGCCCCGAGGACCGCGGCGATTCGCCCGGCCTGATCGCGCTGCGTGAGGCCCCAAAGAGCGATCAGGCTCGCGCTTGACCGGGCCAATACACGCCCCGCATCCTTGATTGTGGCCGACGTGATTTCGCCGGAGCCCAGCCCGGCGATACCGCTCAAGTCCCACGACGCGACGCGCAGGACGCCCTCGTCGAACGGACCGCTCGGACCGGTTGCACGGTCGCTTCTACCGTAGAGCAAGACGATACCCGCCGCGACGAGGCCTAAGGACGCAAGAATCGGTCCCATCGGGATCCGTTTTCGCGAAATATAGTCGGATCCTGAGCGTGTCATGCCAACGACTCGGGGTTTCGCGCGGACCGGCTGATTGCACGCCCGACCGCATCCGCTTGTCACACCCGATCGAAGACTCAGGCGCACGGTGGAGATTCGCCAGTGGTGACCCGATCGAGGTCGCAATCAGCGAAATACGGAGATCATCATATTCCAAGACGCCTCCGGTCGCCAAACCCGTCAACGACTACGGTGGTCAACCCGGACCCCATCGAGCCACGGCCCATGGCCGGCTTTGCCGGTGTTGCATGCGCTGAGTATGATGAGCGCGTGTGGTCGCCGGGGGAGGCCCTCGGGCAGCGCACGCGGGGGCGGTTTCTCGGAAAGCCGCCTCGCTCGGCGACCAATGAACGGGCGAAAGGCTCACGATGGATGGGATATTTCGGGGCAACCGTCGCACGGAGGATGGGCTGCACGGTCATTCGCTACCTTGCCGGGGTCGTTTCGCCCCCGATTTTCGCGCGACCAAGGGATGTCGATGCGGCTCGATTTGACACCGGACGGTCTACTTACCGCGTACGCCAACGGCGCCTTCCCCATGGCCGACGACGACGGGCGGATTCAATGGCTATCCCCCGACCCGCGCGGGATCATCGAGCTTGATCGCCTGCGGGTATCGCGTTCGCTGCGATCCCTGGTGCGGCGCAAGGTCTTCGACGTTACCGTCGACCGCTGTTTTGACGAAGTGATTCGGACGTGCGGCGATCGGAACGAGGGAACGTGGATCTCGGACGCGATCGTCGAGGCGTACACCCGATTGCACAAGCTCGGTTTTGCGCACAGCGTCGAGACCTGGCACGAAGGCATCCTCGCGGGCGGGCTGTACGGGGTGGCCATCGGCGGGGCGTTCTTTGGCGAGTCCATGTTTCACCGTGTGAGCAATGCCTCGAAGGTCGCGCTGGTCAAGCTGGTCGAACGAATGAGGGATCGAGGCTTCGTCTTGCTCGACGTCCAGTTCACGACTGAGCATCTCTTCCGACTCGGAATGGAGGAGATTCCCGCTGCGGAATACCTCGAGCGACTCAGACGTGCAATCAGGCTGCCTTGCACGTTCGTCGAGGGAAACGAGCAGCATCCACCGTTTCGCATTCAATGGGAAAGCAACCCGACGTGACCGATCGGACCGCGCCAACCGTGGGCAACGAGATGTTTCTCGTCAACATGCGCGCGCTTTGGCGCGTCGACCCCGACCTCGCCATGCGCGTGGACGCCGTCGAAGACGACGAACGCCTGCCGATCGAGCCGACCCGGTCCGGCGCGATGACGCTCCGCATGAAGGCCCCCGGCGGACAGTCGCTGTATCTTCACAGCCGCCATGACCCGGATGCGGAGGCAAAAAAGCTGGCGTCGGCCGTGTCGATCGACGAGGGCTTTTGCTTCGTCGTGATGGGATTGGGGCTGGGGTTTCACGTGCGCGCGCTATTCGATCGGTTGCGCGGGGACGCGTTCATCATCTGCACCGAGCCGTCGATCGGGTTGATCGCAACCGCCCTGACGTGCGTCGACCTATCGGAGTCGATTCGTTCGGGGCGCCTCGTCATCCTGACCGATGGCGACAAGTCGCGACTCCACGCCCGGCTGCAACGCCACAACGCCGTCATGATGCTGGGCGCGCAATTCGTCCGCCATGCCCCGTCCATGCGGATCGCGGAGGACGCGCACCACGCGATCGGGCGGGCCATTACCGAATATGTGACGTACATGCGCATGTCTCTCATGACGCTCGTGGGGAATTCGAAGATCACGTGCAAGAATATCGCCATGAATCTGGTGAACTACGTTTCGACCCCGCCCATCGACTTGCTCAAAGAGCGGTTTCTCGCGAATCCGTGCGTGGTCGTATCGGCTGGTCCCTCGCTTGCGCGTAACATTGACCTGCTCAGGGAGTTGAAGGGGCGGGCGGTTCTATGCGCCGTGCAGACCGCGCTCAAACCGCTGATGCAGCACGGTATCGAGCCCGACTTCGTCACGAGCCTGGACTTTCACGAGATATCCAAGCGGTTCTTCGAGGATGCGGGCGATCTGCGCGGCGTCCATCTGGTGGCCGAGCCTAAGGCGACGTGGCACGTGCTGGACGAATATCAGGGGCCGGTGTCGGTGCTCGGGAGCGGATTCGCGCGATTGCTGATCGGCGACGAGTTGGGCGAACGTGCGTCGCTCAAGGCCGGCGCGACCGTCGCGCACCTCGCGTTCTACCTGGCGGTGTACATGGGCTGTGATCCGATCATTTTCGTCGGGCAGGATCTCGCGTTCACGGGGCACGTTTTCTACGTCCCCGGCGTCGAGATTCACAAGTCCTGGCGAAGCGAGATCAACCGATTCAACACGATGGAAATGAAGGAATGGGAGCGGATCGTGCGGAACCGCCCGATCCTGAGGCGGTGCGAGGACGTCTTCGGGCGGACGATCTACACGGATGAGCTGCTGTTTACCTACCTGGAGCAGTTCGAAAAGGACATTTCGGAAGTGCCGGCCAATGTCATCGACGCGACCGAGGGCGGCGCGCGCATCCGCGGCACCACCGTCATGCCGCTTCGCGACGCCATCGACCGCTATTGCGGTGAACCCATCGCGCCCGAGAGATTCGCCTATCTGCAGGGGATGAAACGGCGCGATCCGAGCCGTATGTCCGCGGCGGCGGCAGAGCTGTCGAAACGCCTCGGCGAAATCGAGGAGATGTCCGCGCTGTGCGAGGAAATGCTCACCTTGCTCGAGGAGCTGGCGGAGCTGACCCACGATCCCAAGCGCTTCAATCAGCGGCTCCATCGCATCGACGAACTTCGGACCGGCGTGCAACAAATGAACCGTGCGTACGGGATTATCAACCACCACAGCCAACTGGCGGAGTTTCGACGTTTTTCCGCCGACCGGCGTCTCGACGCGGCGGACGTGGACGAGCCGGATCGGGCGAGGCGGCAGATCGCTCGCGACGTCGAATTCGTACGAGGCATCCGCGACGGTGCGCGAGAGATGACCGACCTGCTGAAGGACGCCCGGGTGCGGCTCGAAGAAGGAGGCGCGGCCGAATGAAGGTCATCGCCGTGATCGAGGCGGACTTGGACGTGACACCGCTTGGCACGCGGAGCCGGTTGGGGCGCGAACTCGGGGGGGTGACGATTCTGCGCCGGACCGTCGAGCGCGTGCGCCGCGCAACACTCATCGACGCGGTGCACGTCCTCTGCCCCGTCGCACAGTACGAGAAATGTGCGGCACTCCTCAACGGAACGGGCGCGAAGCTCCACCGTCTCGACGCCGATCCGCCTCCCTGGCGAGCGCTCGTTCAGGCGTCGCGGAAATGGTCGCTTGACGGATGGCGCGGCGGGGTCGGCGGGGCGACATCGTTCGACGAATACGTCAGCGCGCCGACGATCGCGGGACTCCTTCAAATCACGGACGCCGATGCCGATGCCGTTCTCGGCGTGTCGCCCGCGGCGCCGTTTTTCGACCCCGCCCTCGCCGACAGGATGATCGAGCATCACAAACGAACTGGCCGCGACGTGCGGCTCGCCTTCACCCAGGCGCCGCCGGGGATTGCCGGGATCCTGCTGGACGCGAGCCTCGTCCGCGAACTCGTCGACAAGAACATCCCCATCGGTTGGCTTTTCAGTTACAAACCGGACACCCCGCAAAAGGATCTCATCTTCGAGGACTGCTGCTGCGAAGTGCCCGTTTCGGTGCGGCACGCGAGCGGGCGGCTGATCGCCGATACCGATCGCGCATTCGAACGCATCGCGGACCTTTTCGCGGCAGAGCCGAATCCCGACCTCGAAACCACCGGGCGATGGCTCATCGAGCGCGACGCCACGCACGTCGAGACCGTGCCGCGCGAAGTGGAGATCGAACTAACCACGGATGATCCATATCCCGATGCCCTGCTTCGGCCAAGGGGTGCCCGGCTCGGGCGAACGGGCGTGATCGATCCCGGCGTGGTCGAGCGGATCGTGGAATGCGTCAGTCGATATGACGACGCGTTGATCGTGCTCGGCGGATTCGGAGATCCGCTTCGGCATCCGCGCTTTGCCGATGTCCTTCGCGCGGTGCGCGGAACCAGCGCGTCTGGCGGCGACGACGGCCGGCGCTCCCGCGGGGCATATGGTCTTGCCGTGCGGTCGTGCGGCGTCGATCTGAGCGAAGCGGCCATCGACGCCATGATCGAATACCGCGTTGACGTCTTTTCGCTAACGCTCGACGCGTGGTCGCCCGACCTCTACCGTGAGCTCCAAACGCCGGGTGCCGCGGCGATTGATTCCCCGGCGGCTGCAAGTCTGGAGTCCGTCCTCGCGAAACTCGACCTCTTCACCGACGCCCGCAAACGCCGCGGTCGTGTGACCCCGCTCCTTGTTCCCGAGCTGACCAAAGCGCTGGAGAACGTTCAGGAACTCGACGACTTCTTCGACGGCTGGATTCGCAGGACCGGGGCCGTCGGCGTGCACGGCTATAACCACTACGCGCGCGGCTTGGTGGACCGGAGCGTCACGCCGATGGCACCGGCCGCGCGAACCGCGTGCCGTCGCATCAAGACGCGTTGCCTCGTGCTCGCCGACGGCAGTGTGACCATGTGCGATCAGGATTACGCGGGCGCGCACATTCTCGGCAATGTCCGCGACCAATCGCTCGCGGAAATATGGCAAGGCGCCGATCTTGCCCGAATACGCGCCGCCCACGAGTCGGGCGCCTTCAACGCAACGCCGATGTGCGCGAATTGCGAGGAGTGGCACCGGCCATAGATCGCCGTCCAAGCCCGTCCGGCGATCAATCCGCCGCCACCGCGCCCGCCGGCGTCCGATAATGGATCGCCACCCTGAAGAAGAACGAACCGATCCCAGCTCATCCCGGGGTCTCGCGCGGTGAATGAACGGTCTGCCGCAATGCGTCGCCCCAACTGGTGTTTTCCCAAGGACGGACCATCCGGCAGACAAGCGGTCGTCGTAAGGCG
>JADFHG010000134.1 GCA_022567365.1 Planctomycetota bacterium
GCGGGGAATGCGGCTCGGCAGAAGCCTCGCCCTCCCCGTCGCAAGACCACCGAAACACGCCGTCAGGATTTCTCGAGTTCGATCATCAGCTTCGCACCGGCGACTTTGGCCTCGACCGTCGCGGCGCTATCGCCCATGTGGTCGCAGGCAATGGAGAGGGCGAGCGTTTCGGTCTTGATCATCTCCGCGCACGCGGCGATTGCTTCGCGGACTTTGTCGGATTCCGCGAGGAGGGCGATGTGGATTCGATCCGCAATGTCGAGCCCGGCGTCTTTGCGGAGCTTTTGGACGTTGCGAATGACGTCGCGGGCGATGCCTTCGTTTTCGAGCTCCGGGGTCAGCCGTTTGTCGATCATGACGACCGTCGGTCCGTCGTCCGCGCCGGCCCATTCGTCGCCGTACGACTTGGTGATGGTGACGTCGTCCTTTTCGAGAAGGAGCGGCACCCCGCATACCTCGACCGTGTGCGAATCGCCGCGCGCGAGCGCCGCGGACAGATCGGCGCAGTCCATCGACTCGATCACCTCGCGTGCGGCGTTTGCGTTCTTGCCGGATTTGGGACCGATCGCCCGCATGTTCGCTTTCGCCCTGATGGTGAACAGCCCCTCCGCACTGTCTTGGACGCTGACCTTCTTGACGTTCAGCTCCTCGAGGAAATGGTCCTCGAACATTTCGACCGCCTTCCGCTCGGTGTCATTGCCCGGCACGATGATCAGCTCGGCCAGCGGTTGCCGCACCTTGAGACCGGAGTTCTTCCGCGCCGACCGGCCGAGCGAGACGAGGCGGATCGACGCGGCTACGTGTTGCGAGAGCGATTCGTCGATGAGCGATTCGTCCGCGGTGGGGAACGGCACATGATGGACGCTCTCGGCTGCGGATTCGCATTGTTGCACGACAAGGTGCTGATAGATCGCCTCTGACAGGAACGGCACGACCGGCGCGACCACACGGTTGAACGTCGTGAGCACTTCATAGAGAGTTCCGTAGGCGGCGCGTTTGTCCGCAGGCCAACCCTCGCCGTAGAAACGCCGCCGCGAGCGCCGCACGTACCACGTGCTCAGGTTTTCGATGAAGCGGTGCGCCTCGTGGCACAGCCGCGCGACGTCGAAACCGCCGTAGGACTCGTGCGCGACCCGGACCAGGGCGTTGAGGTCGGAGAGGATCCATCGATCGAGCAAAGTTCTGTCGGACGGTTCGCACGCGTGCTCCTGCGGTTTGTAGCTATCCACACGGGCCAGATTGCAGAAAAACGAGTAGACGTTCCAGTAGGGAATGAGCACTGCGCGGCGCACCTCGTCGCAGTGCGTTGGGCCGAACATTACGTTTCGCTCGGGCGAAGTCGATGCGTAGAGCCACCGCATGACATCAACGCCGATCTCTTCGGCCGCATCGTCGAACCAGATGGCGTTGCCGTCGGATTTGTGCATGGGTTTGCCGACGTCGTCCATGACGAGCCCGTGGCCTTTGAGTACCTTGAACGGCGCGCACCCCTCCATCATCGTGCTGACCGTCAGGAGGGCGTAGAACCAGTTTCGGAATTGACCCGGCAATGCCTCAACGATGAAATCCGCCGGAAACCACTTCTTCCATTGCTCGCGGTCGGAGAAATATCCCATTGTGGAAAACGGCACGATGCTCGCGTCGAGCCAGGGGTTGCCCACGTCCTTGATCCGCGAGACGTTTTCGTCGCCGCACTGGGCGCAGCGGATCTTGACCGCGTCGATCCAGGGTCGGTGCGGCGAGTGCCCCTCGAACTCATCCCATCCCGCGACCGCGCGGGCCTTCAGTTCGTCGCGCGCGCCGATGACCTCGAAATGACCACATTCATGACACTCCCAGATCGGCAGGGCAAGCCCCCAATACCGCTTCTTGGAGATCATCCAGTCGCCCATGTTGCGCAGCCAGTCGATCTCTCGCTCGACGCCCCATTCCGGAATCCACCGGGCAGTGCGGGCCGACGCCATGATCTCTTCGCGCCAGTTCATGTTGATGAACCACTCGTCGACGAGGCGATAGACGAGTTCGTCTTTGCAGCGCCAGCAGTGGGGGTAGCGGTGGTAGTAGTTTTCCTTCGAGAAGAGGACGCCGCGCGACTTGAGATCCTTCACCACGAGATCCGCCACCTCGGAGAAACGCTTGCCGGCGAGCAAGCCGAACTCCGGGCGGAAGCGCCCATCCTCGTAGAGCGGTGCGATCTGGGGCAGGCCGAGTTCCTTGCCCAGGTGGTAGTCCTCGCTACCGCAGCCCGGCGCGATGTGTACGATGCCCGTGCCTTCCGAGGCGGTTACTTCGCCCCACGCGATCACGCGATGGGCTTGCACCGCTTCGACCGCACCGTCCAACATGTCGAACGGTCCGTCGTATGTAAGGCCGACGAGCGACTCGCCGGTAACCTCTTCGACGACCTCGAACGGCCCGTTGTTCTTGAACATGGCCTTGATGGACATCAGACCGGGGATCTTCGTCTTGTCGAGACCCTGCACCGGCTGGGTCCGTGCGTTCTCGAAGTTTTCCTTGCCGACGTAGTAGCAAACCTCGCCTTGGCGCACCTTGACGTAGGTCATGTCCTTCTTGACGGCAGCCGCGACGTTTGAGCTGAGCGTCCAGGGCGTCGTGGTCCAGACGAGCAACCGTTCACCGGGTCGTTCACGGATGGGAAACGCGACGAAGACCGATGTGTGCGTCACTTCGCGGTAGCCTTCGTTCATCTCCATTTGGCTGAGCCCGGTGCCGCACCGGGCGCACCACGGCATGACGTCGTTGCCTTTGTAAATGAGGCCCTTCTCGAAGCACTTCTTGAGGAAGCCCCAGATCCCGTAGTTGTTCTCGTCCGACATCGTGAAATACGAGTCGTCCCAGTCCATCCAGTATCCGAGTCGTTTGGACTGCTCCGACTGAATGGCCGCGAACTTGCCCGCACGGGCCTTGCACGCCTCGACGAACTTGCCGATTCCGAAGGCCTCGATGTCCTTCTTGCACGTGAAACCGAGCTCCTTTTCCACTTCGACCTCGACCCAAAGCCCCTGGCAGTCGAAGCCGTTTTGATAGCGCAGATGGCGGCCAATGGAGGCCTGATAACGCTGGTAGACGTCCTTGTACGTGCGCCCCCAGGCGTGGTGCACGCCCATCGGGTTGTTCGCGGTGATCGGGCCGTCGAGAAACGACCACCGGGGCTTATCCGCGTTCATCGTGCGGAGCTTTTCGAACGCCTTCGAGCATTCCCAAAAGGCCAGTGTGTCGCGCTCCTGGGCGGGGAAATCGACCTTGGGGTCAACCTTTTCGAACGCCATCTAGTGCTCCTCAAATGACCAAGTAAGCTATCTGGCCAATCATGCTGTCGGACCATCGGCGAGCGCATGACCGTCGCAGCGGGTACGCGCGTCGAAACGCCCCCCCGGGGGGCGCGAAAACCGCGCAGTATACCTCGATTCGCCGCCACGGCGAACGGGCAGGGTGCGTACGCGCGAATCACTGTTCCGAGACGGTTTCGGTGGTTGACGGCCGGCGGCTCGGCGAAAAACATATGGCACAGGCCCAGCGAAGCCAGTTTGCCGGCCAGCGCGGTACATGTTCAGCGCGTAGCGGCCGCCCCATTTGGCGACCATAAAAGTTCGGGAGCGTTACCCATGCCCACGGCCCCGGCGGGGGGCGGACGCTTCTATGATAGCCTGTCCGTTGTCAAGGGCTGCTTGCAAGGCTGGGCAGATACCGTTCGAGTCCCATTCTTCTATCCGAGCGTCTCCCGGCGGCCTCCGACGGCGCGGCGGGATAGCCCAAGTGGGTGCTTCCGAGATCGCGATGACTGCCCCCTCTACAGACGAGCGTTTCAGCCCGGCGGCCGCACGAGCTCATCATCGCAAGCGTCTTGGGCAACGGTCTGCTCCGGGCCATCTCCTCAAAACACCACACGTCTGGTCATGATCTACACGTCGGGTCATGATCTACACGTCTGGTCAACGGTCGCAGGGATTACCCCTAAATGCTCTCTTCATTGAAAAGCCGTCAAGCGGCCAGCCGCCAAGGTTGCATCTGATGGTACAGACGCCGCATCCAGCGGTTCCCACCGCCGCCACCACAACGCACTTGGCTTTCCCTCCATTGAGCAGGCGCCGGTCAACCGGCTTGCCGGCGGCAAACCGGCCCCACTCCTTATCAAACAAGATCACTGGCACAGCCGGCTTGCCGGCCGATGCGCCGCTTCGATCAACACCGCACGCAAGTGTCGATTGCCCGCTTTGATCAATCCTGCACTGGCAAAGCCAGCTTGCCGGCCGCCTTTGCCAAGCCCGTGCCACTCGTTTTCCAGCAGGCCGCTATGCCCGTTTCGCCGCGATTCGTTTCTCGAGCGCGGCAAGCGTCGAGCAATTCAAGACGTCCCGTTTCGTCGCGCCGCCCCGGCGGGCGGTCATAATGCCGTACCGCAAGACTCCGATTCCCTCCGTCGAATGCGCGTCGGTGTTGATCGCGATGGTCGCCCCGGCCGCGAGCGCCATGCGTACGTGTACGTCCTTGAGGTCCAACCGTTGCCAGTTCGCGTTGATTTCGAGGACGGTGTCGTTGTCGGCGGCCGCCTTGACGATCGCGGCCATGTCCATCTCCATCGGCGCTCTACGATTGATCAGCCGGCCCGTCGGATGGGCGATCATCGTCACATATCGGTTTTCGATGGCGGCGAGCGTCCGCTCGGTCGGGCTGAGCTTGCCGCTTCCGCCCTTGCCCATAGCCGAGTGGATGCTCGCGATGACCCAGTCGCATTTTGCGAGGAGGTCGTCCGGATAGTCCATTGTGCCGTCCGGCAGGATGTCGCACTCGGTGCCCGCGAAAATCTTGATTCCGACGATGCGCTCGTCCGCCTCACGGATCGCCGTCAGGTGTTTCTCCAAACGCTCGACACCAAGACCGTTGGCGATCGTGCTGCTTTTGGAGTGGTCGGTGATCGCGATGTACTTGTAACCCGAGTCCTTGGCCGCCAGGGCCATCTCGTCGATGGTGTGCTTTCCGTCGCTGGCGACGGTGTGCATGTGGAGGTCGCCGCGGATGTCCGCTTCAGTCACAAGCTTCGGCGCGTCGCCCTTGTCGTCGAATTCGCCGCGGTCCTCGCGCAGCTCGGGCGCGACAAACGGCGCGTCGAGTTGCTTGTAGATATCCTCTTCCCGCGAACCGGCGATTTGCCGCTCGCCCTCATAGAGGCCGTATTCGTTGAGCCGTAGTTTTCGTTTCACGGCGCGTTCCCGCAGGCGAACGTTGTGCTCCTTCGAGCCGGTGAAGTATTGCAACGCCGCCCCGTACGACTCTTTCAAAACGACGCGAAGGTCGATCTGCAATTCCCTTCCGTCCTCGAGCGCGACCGTGACGGAGCCCTTCGTGCGGCCTGCCGCCAGTATGCGACCAACGTCTTCGAATCGGGTGAACGCCTCGACCACCTCGGCGCCATTCGCCGCTTCGCAGAGCAGGTCTATGTCGCCGATCGTTTCCTTCCCGCGGCGCAGCGAACCGGCGATTTCGGCCCGCTGCACGCCGGGCAAGTTGCGGACGCGCTCGAGTAACGCTTCCGCGATCGGAAAGGCGATACCGATGGGTGTCCTGCCGGCGCTGCGCTCGAGAAACGTCATGCCTTCGACGATTCTCTTGACGCTCGTCGCGCCGAATCCGGAAAGGTCCGCGAGTTCGCCGGACTCAATCACGCGCTTCAGGTCCGCGAAACCGCACACGCCGAGTTTCGCGTGCATGGCGGCGATTTTCTTGGGGCCTAGACCGGGAATGTCGAGCAGCCTGGGCAGGTCGGCCGGCAGCTTGGCCTGCAACTCCGTGAGTACGTCGATCTTGCCCGTGTCGATGAATTGCTGGATTCGCGACGCGGCGCCCTTGCCGATGCCGGGCAGCTTGGTGACGGTTCCCTCAGCCGCGAGCACGGCGACGTCTTCCGTCGTGTCCTTGAGCACGCGCGCGGCGCGGCGGTATGAGTTGACACGAAACCCATCGGCCCCGTCGATCTCGAGCAGGTCGGCGATTCGGACAAACGCTTTGGCGATCATGGCGTTAATCATGGGTCAATCGATTCTTCCCGCGTCGCACTCCGTGCCCTGCAGCCTGTTGAAGAACACCCTTACTTTGTGGGACCGACTTTCCAGTCGGTCATTTTCGGCCGGGCCGCGACGCTTGACCGACTGGAAAGTCGGTCCCACAGATCATTTCGACGGGCTGCTCAAGAGCCGTTCAAACCACGGCGTCGCCCGAGTCTGGCTCGGCGGGCACCTCGCCCTTCCCGTCGAACCCGCCGAACCCGATGGCACCCGGTTGGCACCCTATGGTTGATACGCGCGGGTTCTAAGGTTGCCGGTGCATTGACTCCGGGCGAACGCATCGCTCGAGAAATCCATTTACCCACTTGTCGTGCATGCGGTGCACGGACGCATCAACGTTCATCCACAGCGGATCGCCCCTGCCGACCCAAGCGAGGTCGATCGACTCGTCGCTCACGCGAAACCGGCAGTCGCCGACGACCTGCATTAAGAACCGCACGTCATAGTGCAGGTGCGCCGGCTCATTCCCGTAGGCCGGGATCGAGTGCACGTCCAAATCGAAGATGGCGTCGCTGACCGCGATGATGCTCGCGATCCCCGATTCCTCGCGGGCCTCGCGCAAAGCAGCGTCCAGCACATCCGGGTTACCGTCCGCGTGTCCCCCGAGTTGGAGCCACTTATTCAACTTCCTATGGTGCGTCAGCAGAACACATTTGCCGTCCGCGTCGAGCAGCCACGCGGCACCCGTAATGTGACCCGGGGCGAATCGCCGGTCAAAGCACTCGGCGTTGCCGGTCACGAACGAGCGGACCCGGTGGCGCATGGCCTCGTCATCGCCATCCCTCGGATGGTATGCATCGAGTGCTTCGATCAACGGTTGCCGGTGCATGGCGTTGGGCTCACATCAGGGATCGGGTTTGCGGGCAGGGCGGCTGCATCGGCGTTCGGGGTTCACATGCCCATGCTACGGTTATGGACAGATCGCACGGCTGCTTCGCGTCCACGGTTTTCCACCTCGGGGTCGGGCCATCGTACGCCGGACCGCAAGCCCCGCTCCGATCCGTAACGACGATAACGTCGTGACGCCAATCACGCCAGACGGGCTCGAGTGGTGGCGAATGCCCGTGTGGGCCGGGAATCTCGGACCCCGAGTTTGTGCGGCAAGACTTGTTTGCCCGACGCCTCCGGATATCCCATATTGACTATGTACGCATCAGACGATCTCTTTCTGCCTGGAAACTCGCCAGGTCGGTTGCCACGCCGGTCTGGCGGGTTTTCTATTTTGGCGCCCGATTCGTGTGGCAGTGCTATTGGGCCACGGCTCCGGCTGGTCCGCAACCGCTGCCGCGCGTGGCCGAGAATTCTTCAACCGGACCGCCAGAACATTTCCCGATTTCGGATGGCGGATCCACTGACATTCGCAACGCATCAAACAGCGAGAGATCGCGCGGGCTGAACCACGCGGCTCGCAGTAGAGAAGCGGGAAACGCGCTAACTCACCTGCCGCACGCAGTCGATCACCGTGCCGTCGACCCACTTGATGGCCGCCACGATTCTATCGCCGAGCTTCGGCGGCGCGGGCTTCCCGCCGCATAGGGCCTCAACCTCGACCTTGATGTCTTGGATGGGTCGGATCGGCAGGTTCGACCCTTTCACCGCATCCATCAGATCGGTTCGGCGCGGGTTGATCGCGATGCCGCGCTCGGTCACCACGACGTCGATGAGTTCGCCCGGTCCGCATACCGTCGTCACGCGATCGACGATCACCGGAATGCGGTCGCGCACTGAGGGCACCGGCAGGATGACGCATCGTCCGGCGAGGCAGTTTTGCCAACCGCCGATTCCGTGCATCAGACGCCCGTCGGAGTGTGTCACGACGTTGGCATTGAAATCGACGTCGACCTCGGTGGCCCCGAGCACCACGGCGTCGAGCATTGACGCGAAGCACCCCTTGCCGTGAAAGTTGTAGCTGGTAAACGGGCTCGTGTCCTGATGGGCGGGGTTGTCGCGCATCGACCGAACGCCGTCGAGGTCGAACGTCTGCCCGTCGAGGATGTAGTCGGTAAGCCCCTCCTCGAGCATTTCGACCAGGTATTTTGTGCTCCCACCGCGGATGAACCGCGCCCTAACGCCCGCGTCCTTCATCATGTCGCGCAGGAAGATTGCGAAGGCGAGGGCGGTGCCGCCCGCTCCCGCTTGAAACGAGAAGCCGTCTTTCATGATGCCCGCGTCGCGAACGAAGCGCGCCGTCAGCTCGGCGATGAGCAGTCGATCGGGGCTCTTCGTGAGCCGCGTCGTGCCCGAGACGATTTTCGACGGATCGCCGATCGAGTCCATCACGACGACCTGATCGACGTTGTTGCCCTGAATCTGCCAGGGGATGCACGGGAACGGGATCAGGTTGTCCGTCACGACGATGACGTGGTCGGCATAGATCGAGTCGGCCAATGCGAAGCCGAGCAGACCGCACGCGCTGGGTCCGGTCACGCCGTTCG
>JADFHG010000135.1 GCA_022567365.1 Planctomycetota bacterium
TGTCATATTGTTGGCTGACTTGATATCAGTTGGTTTAATCTCCTGGCCTTCCCATACTCGATCTAAAATCCCTTCCTGAGACAAACCACGTAATTCCCTGATGCTTAACCCCTTCAAATGCAAATATTTGGCCCTTCCGGCCAAGGTTTCCCGCGGCGCTTGACGTAGCGATATGTTGCCAGACTCAGACAAAATAAAATACCTTTTTCGCTTTGTTTTATCAACAAAGTACTTAACTGTTAACAATAACTCAGGGCACCTCTGGACTTCATCAATAATGGCCTGGGGCGTGTTATTCTTTAGAATCACTCCGTGCTTTCCTACGTCGAGCGCCGTTTCACGGCTGATGATAGGTATGAGTCCGTTCGCCATGCACACCAGATTGGACCCACCTGTACCCTCTGCGCAGGAAGGGAATACCACCGCGCAGCACGATCGTGCAACGTTCTTGAACTCATAGCATCGCGCGGGCTGAAGCCCGCGGCTCGGTTGCGGCACGCAATGCTTCAGAGACGGTGTTGATCGGCTCCGCAAACACGCCGCGCCACAAACCCGCCGCTGCGCAGACATGCCGCGCCGCAAACCCGCCGGGCTTCGATCACGTCGCGCAGGATCGACGCCGTAGCCGGGCTCACGTGCGAATTCGACAGATGAGCGCAGTGGCGATCGGTCCGAAGATGAAGACGGCCGCCCACGCGGGCAGCGGCGAGGTTGTCGAAGCGCGAAGACTCTGCGCGACGAAGTCCGTGAGATAGCACATGCCGCAGAGGGTCACGCACTTGGCACCGTCCGCGAGCACGTTGCCCGGCTCGCGATCGAGAAAGAACGGCAAGCCCAGCAGCAGCATGACCAGCCCGACGACCGGCGCCATGATTCGCGTATGGCGCACCTGGAGTAGTTCCGTGGCCGACAGCAGCGCGCGGCGGCTCAGTTCGTTTAGCTGTCCGAGGGAAAGAAAGCCCGCCCATCCTTCCGCTTGCCTTAGTTGAATGTCCTGGGGTGTCAGGTCGCTCTCGTAATATTGCGGGAAGCTCTCCTCGATACCGCCTTGGGGACCGATCCCACCGTCGGACTCGGTGATCCTCCGTGAGCGCCTCCCACGATCCAGCTTCCATCTGCCTGACGGATGAGTGTCACCAGGAGGCACCCAGCGGGCCTTGTCGGCTTCGATGATCCCCGTCACCTTATCGTTGGTGTCCCTCTCCAACACGAGAAGCTGGTAAAGCGTACCGGTGGCCGGGTCCGACCGTCCCGCGGACAGCAAAGCCGAGTCGCGATCGGGCAGGAAAAGCACCTGTTGAGCCCGATCACCCGCGACGTCGTCGTGGTCGCGCGCCAGCTTGTGGGCGACCGAAGGGATCAACACCTCGGTGTCCAGAACCAGCAGCGCGGACGACGCTATCGCAAAGAACAGGATGGGCCGGGCGACTTGAAAAAGACTCACGCCCGACGAGAGGATCGCGGTGAGTTCGTTGAGCGTGCGCATTCTGGCGATCGTCGCCATGCACGCGAACAGCGTGATCACACCGGCGAGTTGTTTGAAGTAAAGGAGCACGTTGGGCGCGTAGTAGCTGATGACGTTGGCGATGACGACGCGCGTGGGATAGCCCTGTTCCGTGAACTCGTCCATGTTGACGAAGAGGTCGAGCACGACGTACAGGCTGATCATCACCGCGAACGCGGCGATATAGTTGATCAGGAGCGATCGATAGATGTAGCGATCAAGCGTGCCCATCGTGTCTAGTTGCCTCGGTTCGTCATCGTCTCAAGACCCGCGTAAGCGTCCACACATCGATCAACGCGACGAACACGATACCGCTCCAAACCACGGCGATCCCGAGGGAATGCGTCGTCGCGTTGTGGACGAGTTGCTTGCCCGCGACGATCCCTATGATCACCACGAGCGCCGGCACAAAGCTGATCAGAAACGCCACGACGACGTGCCCGCCGCGGAAAATGATGCCCAGCGCCGCCCCGAGTACGACGAGGACAAACACGCTGAACGTGAACGCGAAGCGCTCGTGAAGGACCCCCGTGATTCGGCGCAGCGTTTCGCCTCGCGCGTCGCGCACTTCTCCGCGCCGCCGGGCGATGAGCGGATCACTGTCGGGCGCTACCGTGGCCGACAGGAGTTCGCGCTCGCTCAGCATCGCGATGCGCTCGATAAGCTCTTCAGGGATCGCCACCGGGTCGAGCGCCGTTCTGGTTTTTCGGGCGTTCTCGCCGGTCCCGTCCAACCGGGCGTCGAAGAGTTCGATTTGGAGGCGACGACCATGATCGTCGTTCCCGCGGGTGATGTCGAACATGGCACGCTTAGCGCGCCATGTGCGCGCCGATCCGTGAGGCGTCGTGATCGTGACCGTCGCACCCAGAAGCTCGACGTCGCCGGCCAGGTTCTGCCCGCCGCTCGCGGCCGTGATTATGTAGGTTCGCCCACCATCCTCGAATTTCAGCTCGTGGTTCTTGCGCCAGTCTTCGAGGACGTCGTCGAGGATGATGCGCCGGCCGACGGCGAGGCGAAGGCGGTCCGTCTTCTCCACGACCTCATGCCATTCTTGCGGTCGCTGCCGGTAGTAGTAGAGCTCCCCAAGGTTGAGGAACTTGATGTTGGCGCTGAGCGCCAGCTCGAAGCGGTTGGGCGGTATGACTTCGACGCCCGCCTCGAGGAACGCGAGTTCGTTCTTCGCCTCGTAATAGCTCAGGTCGTACAAGGTGCCCGAGACGGTGCCTCCCTGCTCGTCCCGCGAAATCTCGAGCACGACCCGCTTCGCGGTTCCGACGCGCGACCAACGATCATCACCGACCTCGACAAACGTGACGCCGTGAAGCACGATCCGATTGGTTTCGCCGTCGGCGGTCACGTGGTCCGCGCGAACCCGCAGGCGTCCGAGGGCAAGACCGCGGGGACGCGCGAGGCGCTGCTCGAAGTTCTTGGCGATGTCGCCACCGACAAGATTGTCAAGATTGTGCAACAGACCGGGGATGAAGAAGTTGAACAGGACAAACGTCGCCGCTCCCGATACGACGCTCACGAGCACGGTCGGTAGCAACAGCACGATGATGTTGATGCCGCTCGCGCGACATGCGACAAACTCGTTGTTCCCGCTCATGCGACCGTACGTCGAGGTCGCGGCGAATAGGGCCGCCACCGGCAGCGTCAGGGCGGCCGCCACGGGTAGAATCACGCCGATCATCTTGAGTGCCTGGCCCGGGGTCGCATCGCCGATCTCGATCATGTTCATCACGCCGCCGCCGAGACCGATCACGCCCGTCAGCGCCAACGCCGTCAGCGCGAACGTCTTGACCAGATCCCACAGGATGTAGAGCTGTAGTGTCTTGTAAATCGGCATGGTCGCGGTGGATCGCCGGTCCGCCTGCACTCCGTTGCGTCCCGAACGATCCGCGCCGGCGGACCGCGTTTCGGTGGTACCGGGGGGCGATGCGCCGGCATCGCCGGGATTGGACCGAGATGGTAGCGCTCAGGCGCACGAATGCAACCGTCCGTCCGTTATCAGCTTGCGGAAGTCCAAACTATGGGTGTGGCACCGGCACCTGCAAGCGGGCTGGCCCGTTGCCGGTGAAGACACGGGCTAGAGCAGAGTTCCTTATTGTGTAGCGGCCGCCCCCCGTGGCGGCCGTAGGATAGCAGGGGTGTTCGAGCGGTCGAACGCTACGCAATAACAGGCAAGTTTCTAGCGAGCAAGCTGGCTTTGCCACTGGCTGACCCGGATCCGAACCGCGACCGTAGGGGAGCGGACCAAGGAAACCGCTCCCTAACGGTCGCGGTTCGGTTGGCAAAATCGTCGGCAATTGTGAATCAATTCGCTAGCACGCCCGCCCGTCAAACCCCGAAGTCGCGACTCCGCACCACAATGCGGCGATTCGGTGGGCTTAGAGCACGGTCCGAGCCGATATCCCAACACGCGGTGTTCTTTTTTCACCGAATTGAAATGCCGACCGAGGTCGTTGCAAATGCAGCCAAACTTTCAAAGCAAAATACTCGAACTCGACGCACTATTGGCCGCCGTGCGAACCGCTCGGGAGAAGGGCCAAGTCGTCGTGCAGTGCCACGGTTGCTTCGACATCGTGCATCCGGGGCATGTCCGCTACCTCGAATTCGCCAAGCGCCAGGGTGACGTGCTCGTCGTATCCCTGACGGGCGACGTCGCGATGTCGAAGGGTCCGCAGCGGCCCTACATACCCGAGGAGTTGCGGGCCGAGAATCTGGCGGCGCTCGAGTCGGTCGACTTCGTGTATATCAATCCGCATCCGACCGCGGAGGAGATTCTCGGGCAAGTGCGGGCGGATCTATACGTCAAAGGGCGGGAGTACGAGAACTCCACGGACCCCGGATTTCTCGCCGAGAAGCGGATCGTCGAGGAGTACGGCGGGCGCATTACCTTTTCCAGCGGCGAGATCGTTTTCAGCTCGACCAAACTGATCGAGATGCTCCCCGAAGAAGGCGAGCTGGAGTCCTACCGCCTGATGCTCGTATGCAGGCGATACGGAATCACGCGGGAGCAAATCGAATCCACGCTCGATCGGTTTCGCGACCTGCACGTGTTGATCGTGGGAGACGTCGTTCTGGATCGCTATGCATTCTGCGATCCCATCGGGGTTGCCAGCGAATCGCCCATGATGAGCCTCGCCCAGATCGACGAGCGTCGATACGTGGGTGGGGCGGCCATCGTGGCGAGGCACGTCACGGCGCTCGGCGCGCACGCCTTTCTGCTAAGCAGCGGCGGGACGGATCCCGTGTCCCGCGAAGTCAAAGAGACGCTGGAGCGCGAGGGCGTCGAAGTACGCTTGCTCGAAACGAGACCGACCATCGTCGAGAAGACACGCTTCCTCGCAGGCGACACGAAGCTTTTCAAGGTGGATCGCGCGTCGCATTGCCCGCTCGATTCGGTCGCCGAACGTCACGCCGCGCTGATCCTCGAACAGCAAGCGAAGATCGCCGACGCGGTGATCTTCAGCGACTTCGGATATGGGACGATCACCGGCGGGCTGCTCGCCCGCACGCTGCCGACGCTGCGCCACAACGTCGGTACGATCGCGGCCGACGTCAGCGGCGGGCGGGCGAACCTGCTCAACTTCCACAACGTGGACCTGCTCTGCCCGACCGAGCGCGAGGTCCGTGCGGCGCTCAACGACTACGACTCCGGCCTTTCCTCGGTGGCCTGGGATTTGCTGGACAAGACGCAGGCGAGACACGTACTCGTCACGTTGGAGAAACGCGGCATGGTCGTCTTCGAGCGGCCCAGCCAGGACCGATCCAGCCCCGAGTGGTCGGGGCGACTCAAAAGTGAATCGCTTCCGTCGTTTGCCGACCGGGTGACCGATCGGCTGGGTTGTGGCGATGCCCTTCTCGCGGCGGCGACGCTCGCGTTGGCGGCCGGCGACGGAGACAATCTCCTGCAGGCCGCCTATCTCGGCAACGCGGCGGCCGCGATCGAGATCGCCGCGGTCGGCAACGTGCCCGTGACGGTCGAGGCCATGCGCGAGTGGCTCCGCACCCGCCGTGAGTTCAGAACGACCGAATCGAAGCCATCGACGAAGTCGGCCAAATCACTCGAGCGAAATCACTCGAGCGATCCGGCGGCGCTGGAATCGAGCGAGCGGCGCCGACTTCAAAGACAGGCTGCCGACCCGACGAGTGCATCGTCATCATAGCGCCGCCGGGCAAGACCTAACAGCCCATGCCCCGTCCCCTAATTATCCCTCGTAGCGTGCTTGATGGCTTGAGCGCGCATGCCCTCGAGGCGTTGCCCGAAGAGTGCTGCGGCGTACTCCTGGGTCCGACTCGCACGGACCCGCCCCGAGTCGCTCAGATGGTTCGCGCGGAGAACATCGCCGAAGGAGACCGCACGACGGCGTATCAGATCGACTGGCAAACCCTCTTCGCCGTGACCAAGGCGACGCGTAATTCGGAAGAACGAATCGTCGGCTTCTACCATTCCCATCCCGACGGCAGCCGGTCGCCGTCGGCGCGCGACCTCGCCGACGCCTGGATCGACTTTTCCTACGTGATCGTTTCGGTCGATGCGTCGGCTCGTTCGGTGTCGCGAGTGACAAGCTGGCGGATCCCGCCGGGGACCAACCGATTCGAAGAGGAACAAATCGTCGTGCCGTGATCGCGACCATCGGCTACGTCGCGACAATGCTGGCAGTTGTAGCGTCCGCCCCCCGTGGTGGACGTGTGGCATGCGAAACGCTTCCGAACTCCTACGTCCCCCGCAGGGGGCGGACGTCAGCATGCGAAACGCTTCCGAACTCCTACGTCCGCCGCGGGGGGCGGACGCTACCAAGAACCCGCCGGAACACTCCTCACGGACCCCGCCGCCGCAACCACACCTGGCTATGCTGGCTCTCCGGCAATCTCGATTGTAAGTTGGACGCCATGATCGGCGGGTTTGGCGCCGACCTCATAGGCCCTCACGTAAGGAGTAGCCAAAATGAAACTAGGCGTCATGTCCGCCGGGCTCGGCGGGATGGGATGGGAAAAGGCGCTGGACTATTGCCAAAAGGTCGGTCTCGAAGCCATCGAGCTGCCCGTCGGCGCGTATCCCGGCAAACCGTTCTTCGAGCCGAGCGACGCACTCGCCGACGCCGGCAAGCAGCGGAAAATTGTCGAAGACTGCAAGCGGCGCGGCCTCGAGATCATAGGGCTAGCCGTGCATGGCAACCCCGTCAGCCCGGACCCCGCGGTCCGCGAGGAGCATGCGGCCGCACATGACGTCGCGGTCAAGCTCGCGCCGAAGCTCGGTACGGACGTGGTGATCAACTTCTCCGGTTGTCCCGGCGGTTCGCCCGACGACCGCATGCCAAACTGGGTCACCTGCGCTTGGCCGCCGGAGTATGAGAAAATCCTCGAGTATCAATGGGGCGAGGTGCTCGTCCCGTTTTGGAAGGGAAAGAACAAGGAGGCCGAGAACGAAGGCGTGCGGATTGCGATCGAGGCCCATCCGGGGTTCAGCGTGTACAACCCGGAGACGATCCTAAAGCTGCGCGACGCCTGCGGGATGCAGCTCGGGGCGAATCTCGATCCGTCGCACTTCTTCTGGCAGGGGATCGACCCGGTCGAGGCCGCCCGCGTGCTCGGCGACGCGGGGTGTCTCTTTCACGTACACGGCAAGGACACCGGCATCGACCCGCACAACATGCGCATCAACGGCGGGCTCGATACCAAAAGCTACGGCGATCTGCACAACCGAAGCTGGGTCTTTCGCACGTGCGGTTGGGGCCACGGCGACGAGTTTTGGAAACCGTTCATCAGCATGCTTCGGATGAAGGGCTACGACGGCGTGATCAGCATCGAGCACGAGGACAGCTACATGAGCGTGCAGGAGGGGTTTGAAAAAGCCGTCGCGTATCTTCGGTCGGTGCTCATCAAGGAAGAGGCCGGGGCGGCGTCGTGGTTTTAGAACACGACGATCAGGCGTGCGCGGCGGTACCGAAGTGACTTCGCCCGTGACGTGGCGTAGGATAGGAGGCGAACCTGAGTGCTTGCTGCAAGCGAACAGACGGTAGCGGGTGACGTATGAACAAGATGGATGCTCCCCGACCCGATTTCAGTGATCCTCCCGTGGTCGAAGTGGCCCTCTCGGTCCAGTTCGACAGTCTGAACAAGCTCCGCACTCCGCAGCTTGGGCTCTTATGGCAGGAATATCGCGACCATTTTCCCCTCTGCGAAGAGCACGCACCACTCGACAGCGTTGTCGAGCGATTTGGCGCTCCGCGCATCCGAAAGGGCGTAGTGCGGATCGAGATGCTGGAGTCGCCCCCAACGCCGCGGTGCTGGTTCCTGAACGAGGCGGGGACCGAACTGATCCAAGTCCAGCACGATCGTTTCGTCCATAACTGGCGCAAGGCAGGGACGGAGGCGGAGTATCCGCGGTATGAGCACATACGAAGCACTTTCGAGCAAGAGCTCAGACGATTCGACGAGTTCTTAGCGCGCGAGCAGATCGGCGAATTCACTCCCAACCAGTGCGAAGTTACCTATGTCAATCACATTGTCGGTGGCAAGGGCTGGCAATCCCACGGCGATCTCGGCAACGTAATCACGGTCTTCCAACGGTCCTTCAGCGACGAATTCCTCGAAGTCCCGGAGGACACCGGTGTGCGATTGCGATTCCTGATTCCGGATGAGAAAGGCCAACCGATTGGCCGCCTTCATGCGGTGCTCAATTCGGGATACCGCAGCAATGACGACCGGCCGCTCTTCAATCTGAACCTGACCGCTCGCGGCCTGCCGCAAGGTGGCGGGATTGATGGCGTTCTTGGATTCCTGGACCTGGGGCGCGAATGGGTCGTTCGCGGATTTGCTTCGATGACAACACCAGCCATGCACAAGGAATGGGGTCGACGAAATGAAACCTAGTGTTGAGGAGCCACGTACCAGAAAACGCCTTACCGACCAGGACTGGCAGGTCTCGAATGCCACGACCACCCTGCCACCTTGGGCGATCCTTACTGAAACT
>JADFHG010000136.1 GCA_022567365.1 Planctomycetota bacterium
AAAGTAGCGGTCATCGCGGTTGAGCCGCCGGCGGATCGAACGAAGACGCGACCGGAGCGCGACGAACGCTCCGCGCATGGTTAACCGCCCGTTGAAAAACAGGATACTTTGCGGGACCGACCTTCCAGTCGGTGGTTCTCGGGCCAATAACGGCGTGGACCGGCTAGAAAGTCGGTCGCACAAACTTTTTCAACGGGCGGTCAAGGCCAGAATCGCGGTACAGCGTCGAATTGTTGCAACGTCCCCCCGCATACTCCGCCGACCAAGGCCGATGTCACCCGCCGATGTCGGTCGCTTCCGCAAGCATATCGGGCAGCTCGCGCAGGTATTCGAGAAAACTCGGGGATCCCCCGTTCGGGTTGTCGGGGTCGGCGAGGCCCAATTCTCGAATCGCGCGGGATCCAAGTAGGTGCAATTGTGCGGTCGGCGCGTATCCGAGCATGGCCGCGATGGAATCGGCCACAATGAGCTGCAGACGTTGCAGGCGTAGTGGGTCGTCCGACTCGGGATACGTGTGGTGCTTGGCGATCAACGCCTTTAGCGCCTCGGGTAGTCCCCAGGCATCGGCAATCAGCTCGCCGAACTCCTGATGGGTTTCGTGGCAAAGATACTCGAACGTGGCCACGTCCAATGAATCGTGCATGACCATCTGTTGCGCGTGCATAATGCGGAGCACCATGACATTGCCGATGTCGTGCAGGAGCCCGACCAGGAAGGCGTCCTCCTGGTCGACTTTTGTGAAGCGCGACAGCGACCTCATGATGCACGCGCTGCCCAGCGATCGGCGCCAAACGACCTCCGCGAGTGCTCGGTTTCCGATTTGCTTGTCGAAGAGGCTCGCGCGGACCGACTGCTGGACCATCATCGTGCGGACGATCTTCGTTCCCAGTCGGGCAATCGCCAGCGGGAGCGACGCAATGTGTGACAGCCCGCGGTACATCGGCGAATTGACCAGCCGCAGTACGGCGGCCGCGAGCACCTGATCCTCCGCTATGTCCTCGGCGATCTTCGGCAGATTGACGCCGGGATCCCTAAGCCGCTCGAGAACTTTCTCGGCGGTTCGAGGTAGCGGAGGAATGCTCAGATCGTGTCCGTCGAAGTGGCTGACGAGCGTGTTTTCCAGCGCGATTGCCTCGGGCGTCAGCTCCGGGCGGGCGATGGCGGGCAGTTCCGTTTGTGTTACGCCCTCGGGTGCCCACCAATTCTCCGAAGACTCGGACTGCGACGCGGAATCGGCAACCGCCTTCGCCGGTCGTTCCAGGGTGGCTACCGCGGACGTCGAGCCCGCGTCGCTGTGTGGTTGCTCGGATCGGCGAACGCGGTTGGTGTGCGGAATCACGCGGTCATCGGTTCGCCGCCCCAAAATCCAATCAAGGAATCCCACGGTTGTTTTTCCTGCCCCAATTGATTTGGCCCGCTCCGGTGGATCGCGCGCGGATCCCGGAGTGGACACGTTCCATGCACCTTCCCTGCTTATCGGCGAACGGAATCGCCGGGTTGTGGACGGATTCCTGCTGCAATCGTCACGCTCGCTGGTCCAATAATGTCCATCGCACCGGATTGAGACCGTTGATCTGACGCGACGCGACTGATGATCGCACATAGATGGTCGTTGCAATAATTGGGCCGCATGGTCCGAATACGGGGATGCTGGCGGATACGGCACGACGTGAGTGTGGCCCGCCCGCGGCGAACGGGAACCGGCGACGAATCGCCAACCCCAGACCGGGCGGAACCGCGCGGCAATCTCCGTCGTAGGAGATCCAAGATGTAGGCGCGCGTAATCATTTGGCAACGGAGGCTCGTAGTGCAACGCAATATTTGGCGACCGTGGATGACAACGCATTGGCGCGAGTGGGGCAAGCCCATCCTCGTCATCGTGATTGTTTGCTGTTCGGTTCGATCGAGTGTAGCCGAATGGCACGACGTGCCCACCGGCTCTATGAAACCGACCATCATCGAGGGCGATCGTATTTTCGTGAACAAGCTGGCATACGACATTCGCGTTCCGTTCGCGGGCTGGCGCATTCTCGAGATGGCCGATCCGGCGCGCGGTGACGTCGTGATTCTCTTTGCCCCGGACAGCGGCATCCGGTTGGTAAAGCGGATCATCGGGATGCCCGGCGATGTCATCGAACTGCGGGCAAACCGGCTGCTGATCAACGGGCGAGCGGCCGAGTATGGGTCCTTGGACGCGGAGGTGATCGCACAAGTCGATATCGATGAGCGAGCGAAACACGCGTTCGCTTCCGAGCGTTTCGACGTCGTTTCGCATCCGATCATGAGCACGCCCGGTCGCGCGGCTCAACGATCCTACGGACCGGTTACCGTGCCGGAAGGGCACTATTTCATCATGGGAGACAACCGCGACAACAGTCGAGACTCCCGAGCATTCGGTTTTGTGTCACGCGATGTCATCATCGCGCGGGTCGTCGGCGTGGTATTCTCACTGGACCGCGACAATCACTACGCGCCCCGCTGGGACCGGTTCTTCCGGGGACTGCCGGATTGAGTCCACTCCACTGAGCCGCGGGCTTCAGCCCGCGCGATTGTGCGCGACCGACGGCATCCCCGAGAATGCGAGTACTTGGTGGATTGTGTCGTGCGGTTCATCATGCGGGGGGCGCAGCGGTGCGCCCCCGTCACGGCGACCACGAAACACCTCTACCTCAAGCGCGGCATGTCGCCCTTGTCCAGTCGCCCGAAATAGTCCTTGGCCGCGCGGATCACCGCGGGTGAGAGAATCAGCAAGACCGGAAGGTTGCACAGCACCATCAACCCGGTCGTCCCGTCGGAAAATTCGTATACCGTGGTGAACGAGTCCAGAACCATGCCGAGGAAGACGAAGACCACGAAGACGAACTTGTAGGGCAGGATCGCCCGCGGTCCGAACAGATATTCGGCGCCCGTTTCGCCGTAGTAGCTCCAACTGATCATCGTGCTGAACGCAAAAAGGCAGACGCCGAGCGTGACGATCCACTTACCGAAACCCTTGATCGACGTGTCGAATGCAAACGCGGTGAGGTCCGCGCCGTTCATGGCGAGATGCACGGGTTGCCCCACGGTGTATTTCGAGATCGCCTCGAAGTCCGAGGGCTTCTTCTCTTTCATATCCTTGAGGTCGAGGGTGACGGTGCGCACGCCCGCCCATCCCTCCCGCGATTCGTCTCGGTCCCACGCCGAAATCGCGACATCATACTTCTTGGCCTCTGCCTCGCCGGCGGCGTTCGTCTGAACCGTGCGCAAGGTCAACTTGCGAGCGGTCTCTTTCTCTTTCGGTGGTTGGCACCGATCGAAGTAGAGCGCTTCCATTTTGCTGGGGATCTCGCCCTCACAGCGAACGACCACCGTTGATCCATCGACCGAAACGACCGTGCCCACCGCCGGTCGATTCCACGCCCCGCTCATCAGCAGAACGAGCGCGCTCATCGTGCATATGACGATCGTGTCGATGAAGGGTCCGATGCCGGCGACGACACCCTCGCGGATAGGCTCTTCGGTGCGGGCGGCCGCGTGGGCCATGGCGGCGGATCCCTCGCCCGCCTCGTTGGAGAAACACGCCCGGCGCAATCCCTGCTGAAACGCGAGCCAGACCGTCGCCCCGATGAAACCACCGGCTTCCGCGGTCGGGGTGAACGCGGATTTGAAGATCGTCCCGAGGTGGTAGGGGATGTCCGCGGCGTGGCCGAGAATGACGTATAACGCGCCGGCCACGTAGAGCACGCACATGAACGGTACGAGTTTCGAGGCCACCTGCCCGATCCGTTTGATGCCGCCGATGATCACCATCGCGACGAGGACCGAGACGACGGTAGCCGATACGAACTTGTCGACGTGGAAGTACGAGGCCAACGTGTTCTTCACATTCCAGCCCTGGAACATGTTGCCGCCGCCGAACGAGTTGAGCATCGTCGAGATGGCGAAAAGGACGGCCAAAACCTTGAACACGACCCAAAGCCCGTTGCCGCGCTTTCGCATCGGCTCGACGAGGGCCTTTTGCATATACCACATCGGTCCGCCGCGGACCTCTCCGCCGGCGCGTACGTCGCGGTACATCACCGCGAGCGTACACTCCATGAACTTGAGCGCCATTCCGAATACGCCCACCACCCACATCCAAAACACCGCACCGGGACCGCCGATCGACACCGCGACGGCGACCCCGGCGATGTTGCCGAGCCCGACCGTGGCGGAGAGGGCGGCGCACAGGGCTTGGAAGTGGTTGATGTGGCCCGTGTCGCCGGGCTTGTCGTAATGACCCCTGATACACGCGAATCCGTGCGAAAGGATGCGAAACTGGACGAACTTGCTAAGGATCGAAAAGAGCAACCCGCAACCAAGCAGCAATAGAAACAGCCAGGGTGACCAGATCGCGTTCACAAACATCGACGCGAGTTCATCTAGCGCGGGCATGGGTATCTCCGTTGGCCTCGAACGTCAGGTTTGGCGGAGAATAGCCGTGCGGGCAGGTCGTGGCAACCACAATCGGAGGCCCGTTGGCGGCAGGGGTTCATTCCAAGAGAGGGTAGGCGGATGGCATGTCGAGGCGAAGCGCGAGCATGTTGGATCGAGCGTTGGGTAGGCGTTCGCGTAGAAGACGATCCGTATGACTGATCATGAGGTGCGCCGTAGGCTCGGCAGGAGCTTCGCCCTTCCAATTGGACCTTGCCCTCCCGATCGAGCCGTGCGGTACGCATCGGGCGTCGTGCAACCGACTCGAACCCCGAAAGTCCGAGATTGACGGCGATCTTGGTTTCGCGCAAAGGCGTCCCCGGCCAGCGGCCACAGGGCGCGTCACTCGATCAACGAGCTGGCGTACATACGCCGACAATATCGGACGCGCGGGGACGGCGGTGGAATCGTCCGGAGACGGCCTGTGAGTAGTTGTGTTGGCGTGATGAATGCGTTACCATAACATCCGACTTGGCAGGTGGTTGCAACGGAGGAGAATGCCCACTGGTCGATTGCATCGGTGGTCGTCCGTGTGGGTATCGCAGCATCCGGCAGCGATGATGCCGCGATGCGCATGTGTCAAAGTCCACGCTTTCGGGTCCGGAGACGCAGAGAGGGTGGACGACGCGATCTCGCAAAGTGGGTTCGCTCGAGTGAGTGCATCCGAAATGGGGTAGGAGGAGGAAGATGCGCAAGCAGTTGTGTTACGCGCGTATTGCATGGTGCGCCGGCATGTTGTTCGCTTTGCCGACGTTTGCCCAAAATGTGACGTTCGATGGGCTGCCCGTGGGGGAGACGTTCGGCCCGCCGGAGTTTGAAGCGGGGGACGTCATCTTTACCGAAGAAGGAATCTCGGTCAGTATCGAGGAGTTTCTCAATGGCGCCGGTGTGCCGGTGTTCTTCGGACCCGCGCAAGTGTTCGCCGCGGGCGACCCGATGCCGGGCTTCCCGCCGGGATTGCCCAGCGGCTTCGGCGACGGAAACGTGATGTTCACGCCAAACGTCAGCCTCGAATTCGACTTCGCAGACATAGGTCCCATCGATCAGGTGACGTTTGAATGGGCCAACGGCGGCGGTAACGAGAACATATCCGTCAACGGTGAGGAGATCTGGTTTCAGAGCATCGTGACCGCGCCGACCGAAATCGCTCCGGGTGTCACGCTTACCGCATCATTCGACAAACTCACACTGGTCGGGACGGCCAACCTTGTCGGACCCATCGAGAGCCTGCGCGTCGGCGGGCAGGAGTTCGCGATCGACAGCATTGTGGCCGTCCCCGAGCCGGCGACGCTCGTGTGCCTTACGCTTGGACTCGTGGCCGCTTTCTCGCGAAGACGTAGCCGCTAGAGCATTGTCCACCTCGAAAGGGATCCCCGGAAGGTAGCCCCGGAGGGGCGGTAGAACTCAGCCACGGGCGTAAGCCCGTGGAATGCGTCGCATGACGATCCCGAAGCCCCGGAGGGGCGGCAGAAACGGTGCGACAACGGAAGATGCGCGGCAATCATGTATCGCCCCTACGGGGCTTGCGCGTTTCCGTTACCATAGTCCCACGGGCTTACGCCCGTGGCTAGACGCCATAGACCCCTCCGGGGTCGTTTGGATACCGCCTAAACTGTCACGGACCCCTACTGACGTGTTCACTTGTTATGTGTCGCAGTAGCATGTGGCGTGCGAAAGATCGAACACGCCTTGGATCCTACGGCCGCCGCGGGGGGCGGCCGCTACATAATATGGAACTCTGCTCCAGACCTTGTTCGGCCGATTCGTAGCGTCCGCCGCCGATTGGTAGCGTCCACCTCCGATTCGTAGCGTCCGCCTCCGATTCGTAGCGTCCGCCCCCCGTGGCGGACGTAGTCTTCAAGCCCCCCAACCATTTCGATCCCGCCACAGGCGAAATGAAACTGCTCTCGTCTCCAGCCCAACGTCCGGCGAAGGCTCGATCCGTTCTCCACGAGTTCGCGCAGGTAGACCCGCGAGGCGGAATCCGGGTACGCGCCGACGCGCCGGCGGAACGGACCATCAGGTCTTTGTGTCAAGCGCTGCCTCTTCGCGCAACCGTGCAATCCCGTTGAAGAGTCTCGTCTTGACCAGCCGCTCGGGAATGTCGAGGACTTTGGCGATTTCCTTGCGCGAGAGTCCCTCGGTGTAGCGGAGGTCGAGGATCTCGCGATATTTCTCGTCGAGCGACCACATCGCCTCCGTGACACGCGCCCCGATTTCCTGGTTTGCCATACGTGTCAGGTGGCCTGTGTGGTGTACATAGAGTTGAGAATCTCGGGGAAGCGCGCCGCCTTCCATTCGCCTCGCTTTGGCTCGCAGGACATTGAGGCAGTAGTTGCGCGCGATACGGTAGATCCACGGGCGGAACGAGTCGGGAATGTCTTTGGTGGCGAGGACTTTGCAATGAATCTCTTGCACGGCGTCTTCGGCCTCGCCCGCGTCCCGCAAATATCCCCAGCAGAATCGCTCCAACGCCGCCGCGAATCTCGCGTGCAGACGCGCACCGGCGTCTTGATCGCCTTGGCGCAGGGACCGGACCAGAACGCTCGTGCGCGCTCCCTTGTCGTCGTGGGTTGTTTCTTCCGGACTGCGTCGAGACACGACTGTTCCTCTTGATAATCGGTCGCCTCGTCGTTAATCCGCCCGGTCGCCAACCGAACACCGAGAGGCGGTTGCGCGGTTCGCCGGGTCAAGGACCGGGCGGGGCGGACGATGAACTCGGCGGCAACCCTGACTGCGGCGATGACCGAAGCGCATCCAATTGCTTTGCGATTCGAACCAAGTCGTTAGGTGCGTCGATGGCGTCCGGCGCGTACAGCCGGTGAAGGATCTCGAGACCCTGGGCCTGAAGCCTTGTTTTCACCGGAGTCGCCGATTCCACGATATCAAGGGCCGCCAGCGCCACTTCCTCCGCCTCGTCGAAATCATCGAAGCTGTCGGGCGTTTCCAGACCCCGTGCCAAAAGCGTCGCGGCCTTTCCCAGCAACGCCTTGGAGTATCGCTCCGTTCTTTCCTTTGGGAGTTGCTCGAATCGGGCAATCGCGTTATCGTAAAAGTGGAGTGCCTCGTCGTAGTCGCCGTCTTTGAACGAGTCTTCGGCGAGACCGCGAAAGATCACCGCGAGGTACAGATCCTGCAGCATCCCATTCTGCTCGGTGAATGATCGCAACTCCGTTTCGATAACCCGCACCCACACGTTGGCGGCCGCGATGACGGAGATCAGCGCACCGACGAACATCAACACCCAGCGTCTACGAACGGCGAACTTGCCGAGTTGGTACAGCATGCTTGACCGACGGGCGAGGATGGGTTCGTCCGCGAGATGACGGCGCACGTCGTCTCCCAACGCCGCCGCCGATTGATAGCGCCGCCCAGGGTCTTTGCTGAGTGCCTTGAGGGCGATGGTCTCGAGGTCGCCGCGAAGCGAGCGGTCAAGAGCGCTCGGGCGGCGCGGCTCTTCCTCGCAAATCACGCGGACCGCCTCGTGCAGGACGCCCCGGCCGACCTTGTACGGGAGTTGCCCGGTCAACAACTCGTAGAAAATGACACCGAGCGAGTATACGTCGCTTCGTGTGTCGATCTCGTCGAGATCGCCGCGCGCCTCCTCTGGACTCATATACGGCAGCGTGCCCATGATCTTGCCCATGTCGGGCACGGTCGTGGTCAACGTGGCGTCGGGATCGGTAATCCGCGCAAGCCCGAAATCGAGGATCTTCGGGTTGCCTTCGGGTTCGATCAGAATGTTGGTCGGTTTCAGGTCGCGGTGAATGACCCCGCGCTGGTGGGCATAGTTGATTGCGTCGCAAATCTTGCGAAAGAGCTGAAGTCGCTTCGTTCGCGAGAGCCCCTGGGTAGCAACAAACTCGTTAAGGGGAACACCATGGACGAGTTCCATTGCGAAGAAGCTCTGCCCGTCGTCCGTTCGTCCCGCTTCGTAGATTGCCGCGATATGGGCGTGTTTGAGCCTCGCCAGCGTCTGCGCTTCACGCTCGAAGAGCTTGAGGCGAAACTCATCGAC
>JADFHG010000137.1 GCA_022567365.1 Planctomycetota bacterium
TCAGTTCGGGACACACGAAGGGTTGCGTCGTACCGCTCGCCAGGACCGGCCCCGCAAGCGACTGCTCGCGCAGCTGGACCGTATAAATCGCCGGGGGCAGGGGGGGGCTACTGCACGACATCGAGAGCAGGAGTTCGACGCCCACGTGCCAGGAGACGGTCGGGATGAACGTCTGCCCGACCGGCACGAAGGTCTGGACCCGGAGCCCGCTGTTGAATTGGTTCGAAACCGTTTGCTGGTCGACCGCGACGATCGCGGATGCCGAATTTACGCCGGCGAAGATCAGGACCGCGACGAGGCCGATCCATGAAGAAGGAAAGGTGTGTCCGAGCGTCGCGAAATTCGAGCTGAGCTGCTTCCGAGTGTTCCCAGTCATCACGCTTGCTCTGCGGTTGCTTGATTACAACAGTATAAGCTGCGTTCTCGCCTTACGCTAACGAGTGACAGGCTGCCAATTGGCTCGAAACCGCAAGCAAATGTCCCAGTTCGAACCGCACGGATGGTTTCGAGTCCCTTCACCCACTATTTTTGCGGACCATGAGCCCTTCCGGTGTCGAGTCGTTAGTCCATCGGGTGACGAGCGAGAAAGGCGAGCAGATCCGCCGCCTCCCGGTCGCACCACAACCCGCCCTCCGCGACAATCGCAGCGAGGTTCTCGACGTGCGTGATGTGGAAAATGTCTGTCGGCATCGCGGTCGCCACTTGTCCTGTCGTCTAATCGTTGCCGTCTCTGAGTTTATTCGAGGACTACGTGAATCGGCATTCGGGATTGCAATGCGATTGCACCATACCCGATCCGAACCGCTCACTCCGTTCCGCCACCTGTTCGAACAGGCGGGGGGCACTGTGGGCTGGATCCATGAGTCCAAGACGGTCGAGGCGGAGGGGCTCGGACGGTCTATACGTTTCCGTATAGGCGAGCAGTACGGTCTGCTGGACGGCGCCAGCGCGGCCGATATCGCGCGGGCGGACGACGCTGTGCGCTCGGCCGAGGCTGTGCTCTCCACTGCCGTCACTGGGACGCACAATGGCAAGACAATCGTGTGGTATGCAAACGACGGCGGCTCGCCCCCAACGTTCACCGAGCGCGTGATCTCGAACAACGCAGACTTCGCCGCTTCGGTTTTCGCAGCGGACTTGGACGGCGACGGTGATACGGACGTCCTCTCGGCGTCAACGAATGACGACAAGATCGCGTGGTACGAGAACGTCAGGCACTGCGGGTTCGATTCCGACTGCGACGGCGACGTGGACCTGGACGACTTCGTTCAGTTCCAGGCGGCCTTCGTGGGGCCGTAGTCATACGCGTGGGCAACCAACGTGCGGGGCGGTCCCATCAAACCGGCACCACCAGCGTGTCAAGCCGACACGGACCGTAGCGACGCAACGAACCCGTCCAACGTGCTTCGCGTCATCGATCTGTTCAACGAGAACACATACGGCGAAAACTGGCTCGGCGCGATATTGCCGTACTGACGGATCACGCGACCAACCCCCGCCCGCATCTGCCGCAGGCCCTTTCCCCCGGCTCGCGGTCTTTACCCCAAAGGCGGCCGCCTTTGGCGTGCCCGCCTGCACGCCACACGCCCACTCCCCCGGAATAACCCGCCTCGCGATTCGTAATCAACGCGGACTTCGGCTGGCGGACCGTCGGTATTGACGGTAGTAACCTGAGGTGTGTTATCGGATTCTGATTTGAACGCGTTGTTGGACGGCTATCGGCGTAAGGGTTTTGCGTTTGCGTTGCGCATGCTCGGCAACGCGGACGATGCCGCGGATGCCGTTCAGGACGGGCTCGGCGCGCTCTGGGCGAAACGGGCCGAGCTGCGCCAAGACCACGACCCAACGGCGTGGTTCTTCCGCGTATTGCGGAATCGATGCATCGACCAACTCCGCCGCCGCCGCGTACGCAAGCATGACGGCGTGGACCCGGCCTCGCTCGTCGATACGAGCGCGAGCGACCCGGTCGCGGCCGCTCAGATGGGCGAGTTCAGGGAACGCCTTCGCGACGAGTTAGAGAAACTGGAACCGGCGCACCGCGAAATCCTGCTCTTGCGAGACTATAACGACCTCTCGTACGCGCAAATCGCGGAGATACTGTCGATCGCGCAGGGTACGGTGATGTCGCGACTGCACCGCGCCCGAATGCTACTGCGAAAGCGATGCGGCGCGGGCTAGCAGGTTGGCCGAAATTGTTGTGGGATTGAGAGAGCCAGAACCCTCGGATACTACGTCCGCCACGGGGGGTGGACGCTACGGCGGGTTGGACGCTACGGTGGGCGGATGCCACGTGGGGCCGAACGCTACGGGACGAGCGGACACTGCGCTGCGGTCGAATTCGCTTATTGGTCACAGATGACGGAGGAAATGATGAGTCGATTCGGACATTCCCGGGAATGGCGCGGGTGCCCTGAGAAATGGGCGTCATCGTTTGGGAATAAGACGCCGAGGCCTGCGTCAAGATGGGTGTGATGTAGTGATGAGCGACTGCGACAACATCGAGGAACTGCTGAGCGGCTACCTCGACGGCGAGTTGACCCAGCAGGTGCGCCAGCGCGTCGAGCTGCACCTGGACGGCTGCGATGGCTGCCGCCGGACGTTCGACGAGCTTCGCAGCATCCGCGAGGGCATTAGCGGTCTCGAAACGCCCGAACCCACACCTGAACAGTGGAGCAGGATGATGAGCACTATCGCGAGCAAGACGAGCCGCGGGGTCGGTTGGACGATCGGCATTGCCGGCGGCGCCCTTCTGGCCGGGTTTGCAGCGTATGAATTCGCCATCGACGACTCGGTCGATCGCCTCGTGAAGATCGGTTTGGCTGCGGTCGTCGGGGGCGCTGCGCTCCTGCTCCTCTCGGTCCTGGTCGATCGACTGCGTGCCAGAAAATCGGACAGGTACAAGGACGTTGAGATATGAACCGAATGATTACGGTGACGACGCCGACCATCGAAGGGCGGACCATCAAACGAACGCTCGGACTCGTTCGCGGAAGCGCAATTCGAGCCCGACACCTCGGCAAGGACATCCAGGCCTTCCTTCGCGCGATTGTCGGCGGTGAACTCCACGAGTACACCAAACTCCTCGCCGAGACGCGCGAGCAATCACTTGATCGAATGGTCGATGACGCGGTTACGCTCGGCGCCGACGCCATCGTCTCAGCCCGGTTCGCGACGTCGGTCATCATGGGTGGTGCGGCTGAGATGCTCGCTTATGGCACCGCCGTCGAATTGGAACCGGAATAGCGCCACGATGACCACGTCGATGCGCACGTCGCATGCATCGACGATTGGATTCGCGGGGCGCAGTAGCGTCCTGTTAAAGAAGTCAAAACCATGGGTGTGGCACCGGCTAATAGCCGGTGTATGATCCGAACCGCGACCGTCAGGGAGCGGCGCCCCAACCGCCGGTAGTGATCGATTGATCCACCGGCTCTCGGCCATTATGCTACCGCCCGTTGCGAGAACAGTAATCACTGTCGGTAAGCGGTAGTAGCAATCGTGAAAGTCGACGACCTAGTCACAAGGGCAGATCAGCTTCTGGAAATGGGGGCAAGCGTAGTCTCTACGAGGCACAGTGGTACGTACGGCAGCGAGGATGTCGATTGGGCACAAATGAAGGGCTTCAGGGCCGCTGCCCTCTCATTTATCGAGAGAGTGTACGGAGCAACCCACTCCCATTTTGACGAATTCAAGACCGTTACCGAGGACAATTACGTCAGCAGCGCTGAGGCCGGGATTGCCATCCTGCAAGCCATCCGTTCCGAACTCGCTGGCGGCTGGCTCTTCACAATGAAGTCGTTGGTTGTAGCCGAGGTATTCGCTGATTTCATGTCGATGGCCGAACATCTCTTGGAAACCCACTACAAGGATGCTGCTGCCGTGATTTGCGGGAGTGTCTTAGAAGAACATCTGCGGCAACTCTGTTCAAAGAGCAATATCCCAACGGAAGCGGACAAGAAAGGTCGCTCCGTGCCCCGCAAAGCCGACAGCCTCAATGCGGACTTGGCCAAGAACGACGTCTATTCAAAGCTAGATCAAAAGAGTGTTACCGCGTGGCTGGATTTAAGAAATAGCGCTGCGCACGGCAAGTACGCCGAGTATGATCTTGATCAAGCAAGACAAATGTTGCACGGAGTAACACAGTTCATGGCTAGAGTGGCGCCATGACTTGCCCACTATCCGTGCCCATCACCCAACCGAGCGATCGCGCGGGCTGAAGCCCGCGGCTCGGAAGACGGAAGCGGGATATGCTGTAGCCTTGCGCGCTTAGTCAGTAACCTCAACCGTCATCGCTATCTCGTCCATATTCGTGATGACGAGATTCTCCACCAACGCACCTCCACCCACCGCACGAAGCACGAAGGGCGCTATCGGCCGGAAGCGCACGGCGGCTTCTATGGTGATCGGCCCCACCGTGTCGGCCTCCGTCGGCACGAACAACGTAAACGTGCGCTCGTACAAAGGTGGTATCGTGCTGGAAATATGCTCGACCGCCAACCAGGGGAAAACCGTCGGGTTGCCGGTTTCGTCGATGAAACGGGATCCAAACTCGATCAAATCGGGGTCGCCAAACTGATCCGCCGTGCTCCAGTAGTTTCGCAAGTCGCCGTCTTCATCGAGGTGGCCGGTCTGATAGAGAATGTTACCCTCCGCATCGGTGGCCGTGATCGCCACCCAACATTGGCGGAGGAAAGTGGAGCCGGTCGGCAGGTTGTGCGCGTCGATCAGGTTTCGAACGGTGACGAACAGATCAAGCTGCTCACCGGCCCGAACGCTCTCGGCCTCAACCTTGATCTCGGCGGCCGACCGCAGCATGTTATCGACTTCTTCGCGAAGCATGGCGCGTACCTCTGGATCGGGTACGAAGCTCTCGTCCAATGCGACTTCAGCACCGATGAACCGATGTCGGTGAAGCGTTCGCTCGGGCACGCCATCGCCGATCGCCGCCTTGCCGGTGTAGGTCGGCATGTGGCAGGTCTGGCAGTTGCGACCCGCCTTGGCCGCCGGGGAGGTCAGGAACTCCTCATAGGGGCGTTCAAGCGGCAGGCCCCGGGCCATGTCGACGATGTCATGGCATCCGCCGCAAAACTTGGCCTCGCCGAACAACTCCGAGTATTCCGACTCGTGGTACGCATTCGCGACGGGATCTTCGATGGTGGCGCGCAGCGGGCCGGTCTCGTCGAGCTCATGCCCGCTATTGTAGATGCGCCGCATCCCGGAAACCTTGTGGCAGGCTTCACAGGTCACGCCTTCCAGCGAGATGTCGGACAGGTCGTCCCATGAGAATCCCGGAACGACTTCGCCGCCGCGCGTGCCGATGGCGGTGTGGCACTGCACGCACATCTGATCCTGCGCGCCGTCGAACTCGGCCTTCCTTAGATCGACGAGAATCCGCCAAACAGGATCCACGGTAGCGTAGGCATGCATCGAGGTAGCCCATTCGGCGGCATGGGTCGGGTGGCACGCGGCGCAATCCTTCGCAGAGTTGAAGTTTTCCGGAGACAAGGTCGGGCTTTCCGGTCTCGACAGAGGATCGAACTTTGCGGTCGGGTCTGCGACAAACGTCGGGTCCGTGGAATCGTCCTGAACCGTACCATCCGTACCATTTGGACTGGATGATCCGTCCGTCGAGTCTGGCGTCCCGGACGCGCACCCGAGAATGAGGACTCCGACCATGGCGACGATTCCCAACGCGGTTTGTCGATGTACGGTTGTGTTCTCGGTGCTTGGATTGCTCATCAGCGAATCTCCGTTTCAAAAGATGGCGTCACGGTCGCGCGTCGCCCTATAGACCTTTTCCACATCCAGAGATCGACTATAACAAACTCGGACCGGAAATGCCAGACCGCGGGATACCAAACCGGCGGAACAATCGCCGACCACCTTCCGCCGAACCAAACCGCGGCGACACGCGACGCCGACGTCATCCTCGCGGCAGCGACCGACCGAGACGTGAATCCGCCTTCGTCGCGCCGATTTCGTGACGTGGCCAAACCGTCAATGGGACGGCCGCACACGACCCGGGATGCGCGATTCCGGGGCTGCAGGCCGCGCCGAAAACCTACGGTGTGGCCGGCTCGCGGAATGCTCGACGCCGCAAATCGCTGGATTCGGGACGTGGCCCGTCTTGTGCGTTCGCAAAAAAACGAGTCCGACCGTGGCGCAATGGGAACCAATTCGCGAAAAAATCTTCTTTTTCGCAAGCGGATATGGTAACATCAGCGCTATTGTAGGGTCGTGGCTCTTGCGAAATCGCCGTTCCGGAAGCGGTTCGCAAAGGATGTTGCACGAACGGTCGGGTACGGCGGGGCAAGAGGTTTTCAGCTAACGGCAAGACGGACGATCACTCCTCTTGCTGCCTCACTGACGACTTCCTTACTGAAGACTTCCTTACCGTCCGCGTGAGCCTCGGGCAGACTTGACGCTTGAACCACCAAGGTGCGCGTCACGGACGAGGGCAACTGGGTCCGAGAGTACAACGATGAGCACGGGAATTGCGATCGCGGCTGTGGGTGCGCTGGCCGTGGCCGTTCTTGCGGCTACCGGGCGGTGGCGCTACGCCCTGCGTCCGTTCGCGATCGACCCGGCGAGAATGACGGTCGAGCGTCTCGGATTGCGCGTGGCGACTCCTGAAACCATCGAGCGCGTCAACACGGTTCTTTCGAGTTTCGCCGGCGGTTTCAACGCGATGATGGGCGCGCCCAGTTCGACCGCCTGGAAACATTATTGCGACTCGCGCCCGATTCTGTACCAGCCGTTCGCCCATGAGGGCGTGGCGATGGGCTACACAGTTCGCCATCTATTCCGCTTTTCACCGGCCGAGTTCGAGGAGAACCTCGTTCGACCTCGTCCCGAGTTTCGCTATCTATACTATGTGGGGCTGGGCTTTTGGTCCGGGATGTGCCATCACCGTCCGAAACGCGTGATGCGCGTCGTCGCCGGCCTCGATCCCATGCACGGATACCTGGTCTACGACGGATACGGGTTCAAGTCGGCGTTCTTCGACTATCCGAAGAAGGGCGCGAAGGCGCTCGAGCACCTGTCCGGGCTGAACGGATACGCACGAAACGCGGCGTATCAGGGCGTGGGGCGGGCGTTCTTCTTTCTGTACATGGACGATGCGGACGAGATGATCCGTCGTCTTCATGGTCTGGGTGATTATGCCGCCGACGCAGCCGCGGGCGTGGGTCTCGCGTGCGTGTTCGTCAACCCGGACCGGCTCGAAGTGGCGCGGGCGATCGCCGCCGCGATGCCGACCGATCTGCGCGATCACGTCCATCTCGGAATGTGCTTCGGCCTCAAGGCCCGTTCGATCAACCACGCCGCACAGTTCGAGCTAGACATGGCGCAATTGCCCCGCTCCGTGCGGGACGCGGTGTATGCGTCGGTTCGCGAGTGCGACCGGGTGGAGCTCCTGGTCCGCGCCGAGAAGCGACCGGACGGTTATGAAAAATGGCGCTCCGAGGTAACCGGTTGGATGACCCGCCACGTGCGTTACCCATTACAGGGGATGATGGATCCGGCCGCCGACCAGTCGGCGCACGAGCCGACCCATACGCTTGGAGGGGAAAGGTAATGGTCGATTTCGAAAGCGCGCGTCGCGAGATTCTGGATTGGGCCGCGGATACGTTGCAGGTCGACGCGGACGCGCTCGATCTAAACAAACCACTTTCCGAGATCGGGCTCGACTCCCTCGACGCGGTCCACATGATCGCGACGATCGAGGGCATCATTCAGCAGGAACTGCCCGAAGACATCATTCAACGGGTCGGCACACTGGACGGCATCTTCGAGATGATGCGCCAAAAGCTCGCCGCGGCGTAGCAGCCTGTTGAAAAACAGGATATTTTGTGGGACCGACTTTCCAGTCGGTCGTTTTCGGCCCTCCAGCGGCGTTTGACCGACTAGAGAGTCGGCCCCACAGGCTTTTTCAACGGGCTACCAATCTTCGAGACACCCGGCAATACCCTTTCGGCACGGGACGCGTTGACACGACGCCCGCTACCGGCGATGAAGGCCCGCATTGACCTAACGCGGAGTCGACCGCGCCGCCTGGCACGGCGCAATCGAACAAAAAGGCGTAAGCCAAGGAGCAGAAAACGTGAGTGACATCAATCTGGATCAGGCCCAATCGGCCGTATCGGCGGCGATGGAGAAATCCCGCGCGATCGGCGTGCTGATGAACATCGCCGTCGTGGACGCAGGGGCGAACCTCAAGGCCTTCGCGCGCTTGGACGGAGCCTGGCTCGGCTCGATCGACATCGCGATCAAGAAGGCCCGCACGGCGCGGCTGTTCGACATGAACACGGGCGACATCGGTCAGCTTTCGCAGCCCGGCGGACCGCTCTTCAACATCGAGCACTCCAACAACGGGTTGATCACCTTTCCCGGGGGCATTCCGATCAAGGACGGCAATGGTACCGTGATCGGCGCGATCGGCGTCTCCGGCAGCACGGTCGAAAACGAC
>JADFHG010000138.1 GCA_022567365.1 Planctomycetota bacterium
GCCGGACGAGAATTCGCCGGGCAAGGTACGACCTGTCTCGACGACCCGTGCGAATCCGGCGTCGGAGCTTGCTGCAACAGCGGTTCCTGCGACGACGTCTCACCAGAGGAGTGTGCCGCCGACGGCGGCGAGTGGCTCGGCGCCGGCACGAACTGCGCGGGCGGGCTATGTGCGCCCGGGGCATGCTGCCTGCCCGGTGCGTGCGAGGACACCGTTCAATTCGAATGCGACGATCTCGAAGGGACGTTCGTCGCGGGCACCGATTGCGCCATCGGCTCATGCGACGTGGTGGAATCTTGCCCCGCCGATTCGTTGTTTGCCCAAACGCCGGACGATGCGTTTGCGTTTACGGCATTCCTTTCGGAGAACGCGGCGGGTTTTCAAAGATGGGACCGTTTCGTCGATGTGCCGGGCGCGATCGAGGCCGTTCGTTGGTTCGGATTCGACCTGATCTTCAGCGGGGGCGATTTCGACGAATGCGAGGATTTTCTAAACCAGTTCCAAATCGATTTTCACGAAGACGACGGCGGCATGCCGGGCCGCGTCGTTTGCTCGTACTTCGAGGTCGCCGAGAACACGCCGACGTCGGGCGACTTCCAGGGCTTTGTGCTCAACGAATACAACCTGACGCTGCCGACGGCGTGCGCCCTCACGCATGGGTGGATATCGATCGTCGGTGACGGGCTCGTGCAGTGCTGGTTTTACTGGATGAGTTCGAGCGACGGCGACGGGACGTCGATCTGCGACAACTGTGTCAATCCGAACGAAGTCAGCGATCTATCGTTTTGTTTGACGGGCGAGGCCGGAGGTGTTTTCGGCGCTTGCTGTGACGAGGCGACCGGCATGTGCACGGACGGCGTCGAGATTTCGGACTGCACCGCGCTGGACGAGCGGTTTGTGGTCGATGCGACGTGCGAGTCGATCGATCCACCGTGTGATCCGATCACCGGTGCGTGCTGTTTCGGCGACGGGGCCTGTTCGGTCATCGGGGAGATCTCCTGCGCGGACCAGGGCGGAAACTGGCTGGGCGGCGCATCCGTTTGCGACGATTGCCCGCCTATCGGCGCGTGTTGTCAGGGTAATGCCTGCACACTCCTCACCGAGCCCGACTGCGCAAGCGAGATTCTCGATTGGCTGGGTCCCGGCACGACGTGCGAAGAGTGTCCCGAGGTTCCGGTTTGTCCCGGCGACTCGCTCTTCGGGCAGTCCCCCGACAGCCCAAAGGGCGACATCACCGCGGGCACGTCCGAGGAAACGGCCGGTTTCAAGCGGTTTGACGACTTCATGGATGTCGGCGGCGCGATCGAAACCCTCACGTGGTGGGGGCTCGATCTCGACCATATCGAGGGCACGAACAACTTCGAGGAGTGCGTCGAGTCCGACCCGACGTTCGAGATCACATTTCACGTGGATGCCGCCGGCGTTCCGGGCGATACCGTCTGCTCGTATATCCTGACCTCGACGTACACGCCGACCGGCGTTTTGTATGAGGGCGCCGAACTCAACGAGTATTCCGTCGAGCTGGACCCGCCGTGCGTCGTGCCAACCGGGTGGGTATCGATCGTCGGACAAGGCGATCCGGACTGCTGGTTCCTGTGGATGAGCGCGGGTCCGGGTGCGTCATACTGCCAGGGTTGTGCGGGCGCGTTCCAATCCTTCAACTTGGCCATCTGCATGGACGGCACCGAGGGCGGCGTGTTCGGCGCCTGCTGCGACGACGTCGCCGCCACGTGCGACGACCAGATCGAGATCACGGCCTGCCTCGATCCGGCGCTCAGGTTCGAGGCGGATCAATTCTGCGAGGATATCGATCCGCCGTGCGGCGTGATCATCGGCGCCTGCTGCCGGCCAGACAGCGTGTGCGACTCGACCGAGCAGGATGAATGCGACGCACAGGGGGGCAGTTGGCTCGGCGCCGACACGTCCTGCGTCCAGTGTCCATGCGTCTTGTCGTGCGAATCGACCGGGAGCGATGAGGGCGAGCCGCCCTGCAAGCCCGGATATCTCGACCTGTTTAACGGCGGCTGCGATGCGCTGATTCCGTTTTTCTCACCGATCGAATTCTGTAAACCGATCTGCGGAGAAAGCGGCGTGTTCGAGTTTGGCGACGACTTCATTCCCGACGAGGATTGGTACGAAGTTTTCGTGAAGGAAACGACCGAACTGACCTGGACGGTCGAGGCCGAGTTTTCCGTCGGCGTATGGATCATCGACGGAAACGGCGGATGCGCGTCGGCCGCGGTCCTCGATAGCCTCGGCTCGGACGAATGCGATTCCGTATCGGTATCGGCGGTGGTCGACCCGGGCTTGTATTGGCTCGTCGTGAGCCCGATGGCCACCGGCGACCTGGAGCAATGTGGTGCGCGTTACGTCGCCACGTTGACGCGACCGGCGATGTGTTTTGGTGATTTCGACGGCGACGGCGCCATCAAGCTCGCCGATTACGCGGTACTCGCCGAATGCATGGCCGGGCCAAACGCCCTGCCCGCGCCGGCGCCGCCGATCACGTCGGAGGATTGCCTGGCTACGTTCGATCTGGACTTCGACGACGACGTCGACCTCGCGGACTTCGGACGCTTCGCCGGGATCTTTGAGGGCACACCGCCATAGCAGCCCGTTGAAGAAGTGCTGTCCACCCGAGCACGTAGCGGCCACCCCCCGTGGCGGCCGTGGAAGATGTAGCGTCCACCCCCCGCGGTGGACGTGGAAACTCGGGTGCGTTTCGCATCCGGACGTCCGCCACGGGGGGCGGACGCTTGCGCCGACTTCTTCAACAGGCTGTTAGACGGGTGACCATCGCCTTTGTGAAGTCGCAAGTCCCGGCTGCGATAATGTAGCACACCCGCCCTCGGGTGTGATCCCACGCCTCATCGCGATACCGCGCCAGCCTCGATGCCCAATCGGGCGAGGTCGTTGAGCAGCGTCTCCACACAGAGCTGGACGTTCACGTTGCGATCAAGATGGTGACCCGCTTTGGCGATTCGGTTGACCGCCTCCGCCGCGGCCTCCGCGCCGATGGTCCCGGCGGATTTCGCGACGGCTTCGGCGTGCAGGGTGTTGACGATCGTTGTGCATCCGGACGCGCGGCGAAGAACGTCGGCATACCACGTCGCCGCGAGTCGAAACACGGTCTTGATGCCGCGTCGTGTCACGTCGGTGTCGGACATGTCCGGATCATGCTCCTTGTAGACGTCGCTGACGGCCTTGGCGGAATCCGTCCAAACCGTGAGCGTCGCGCCGCTGCGATCTTGCGGCAATAGCGACAGCCCCGCGACGATCGTCTGATTGATCTCGAAGAGGCCCTGTTCGGCGGATTCGAGCGCCAAACCGAGACTGCCTTCGCTCGCAGCGGCATACCACGCCCGCTGATCGGTGGACACATCCGGCGCCAAGTCGGCGAGCCGCGACGCCACAAACGCGGTCGGCAACGAATCGAACCTGAGCGACTGACAGCGCGACCGCGTCGTCTCGAGAAGCCGATCGATCGCCGATACGAGCAGAATCAAGTACGTCGGACCCGGCGGCTCCTCCAGCGTCTTGAGCAGCGCGTTCTGTGCCTGCGGTGTGATGCGATCGGCCTCGCGAATGATGAAGACCTTCGCTCGACCGTGCGCGCTCTTCAGCCCAACCGGATCGATGACGAAGTGTCGTATGACGTCCACGCCCATCTCTAGGGCCTTGCGCTTCCGCACCTCCGGTTCCGGGTGGTCGCGGTTGAGGTATCGATGCACGATGTGCAAATCACCGTGGGAATCTCCGCGCACGCCCAGGCAGTCCGCACAACTGCCGCAACCCACGCGGGCCTTCGCGAGCCCGACCGCCTCGGCCTCCGCTGCGGACAGCGACACGTCACAAGCGCTGCCGCACAAGAGAACCTCGGCGACGCCTCGCGCGAACGTCTCCTTGCCCACGCCGTCGGGACCGTGAAAGATGTAGGCGTGCGACATGCGGCCGGACGACAGCGTTCTCTGAAAGAGCCGCTGCGCGGTGGGTTGATGCTTGACGTCAGTGAGCGACACGGGCCATACACTCCAGGGCGCGCTGATGGACGACGTCGGGCGCGCCGGTGCCATCGACCGTCACTACTTCCGTTGGATAGACCGCCCCGACCTCGAGGAAAAGCCGGCGAACCTTGCGGTGAAACTCGATCGAACGTGCCTCCATCGCGTCCGGCAGCGCGTCTTCGAACAACGTCGCACCGGTGTCGGACTTTGCCCGATTCTTGCCCGCGTGCGCCGCGGTACGGCCGATGCGCTTGAAACCGGTCTCCACGTCGACGTCGAAGAGCACGGTAAGGTGAGGCCAAGAGTCACCGATCGCGAACCGCGCGAGTTCGATCACCCGCTCGACGTTGTATCCCGCCGCGCCCTGATAAGCGCATGTCGACGTCACGAACCGATCGCAAAGGACGATTCGCCCCGCGTTGAGCGCCGGTCGGACGACCTCGGCGACGAGCTGCGCCCGCGACGCCATAAACAGTAGCGTTTCGCAATTGACGTCCATCTTGCCAAGGTCGAAATCGAGCAATACGCTGCGAATCCGATCGCCGATTTCCGTGCCCCCGGGGTCGCGGCACGAGACGACCTCGCCGCCGCCCGAGGTCAGGTAATCGGCCATCATCCGCCGCTGCGTCGATTTGCCCGAACCATCCGGCCCGTCAAAGACGATAAACCGGCCGCGTAGGTTCGCGGCAAGTGTGCGTGCGTCATTGGGCGTGTCAGGCATTGGCATAGTCAATCAATCGCACAAACCCGAACGATAATCGAGCCGCGGGCCTGGCAACGTCGGCTTGCCGGCAGCCCGCGCGGTGCTGCAAGAACAGGATCGTCGAACGATTGTACGAGGCCGTCGACGTCGCGTGCTCCACCGCCCGATCGCAACGAATCGTCTACGCGGATCGTTCAGCCAACCGTTGGGTAGCCGATGGCCTTAGCCGTGGAGGACACGAATCGCCCGACCATTCGTGTTCCCCACCTCTGAAGAGGTGGGCCACCCATCGGGGCCACCCATCGGGACTACCCCTCGAATCACCCGTGACAAAGCACTAGCGCAAACGCATCGTCTACGCGGATCGTTCAGCCAATCGGCGACGACTCTCGTCGAACACGTCCGCCGCGTTATAGCTCGATCGCACGAATGGTCCCGCCGCGACGCTGAGGAACCCGGCCTCTTTGGCATAAGCGGCCAATTCATCGAACTCGCTTGGTGCGTAGTATTTCTGCACCGGCACGTGGCCTTGGCGCGTCGGCTGAAGGTACTGCCCGATCGTGAGAACGTCGCAACCCGCGCCGCGCAAATCGTCGATCGCCGTGCGGAGTTCCGCCGTCGTTTCGCCGAGACCGACCATCAGTCCCGATTTCGTGATCAAGTCCGGCGCGATCCGCTTGACGATCCGAATCACCTCGAGCGAGCGGTGATAGTCGCCGTGCGGTCTGATCTTCGGCGTCAGCCGTTGGACCATTTCCAGATTGTGGTTGAACAGCTCCGGACCGGCGGCGCAGACCGTCTTGATGCAGTCCGGGCGGGCGTGGAAGTCGGCCGGAAGCACTTCGACGGTCGTGCCCGGTGATCGCTCGTGAATCGTACGAACGCATCGCGCGAAATGGCCCGCGCCCTCGTCGGCCAGGTCGTCGCGGGCCACGGCGGTAATGACCACGTGGCGAAGCGAAAGCGCCGCGACGGCCTCCGCGAGTCGCTTCGGCTCGTCGCTCTCCGGCGGGTCCGGCGGAGCGGTCGTCACCGCGCAATAGTGGCAACGGCGGGTACATTTCGCACCGAGGATCATGAAGGTGGCGTGGCGCTTGGACCAGCACTCGGAGAGATTCGGGCACCGCGCCTGCTCGCAGACGGTCGCCACGCCGCTGCGGGCCACGATGCCGCGCGTACGTTTGAAATCACCCGAGGGCAGCGGCCGTTTCAGCCAGGAGGGCAGCCGCCGAAGCGATCGATCGTTGGCGCGTCGCGATGTCAGTACCGTCAGTTGCACAAGTGCGATTCCTTTTCGATCGGGCGCGGTGTAACCGCAATGCGCCCCCGGGGTCCAAACGCCCCACCGCCCGCGTCCGTCCTGATCATTCGGAACAATCTCGAGGCCATTATAGGCCGCGCCGCCGCATGGCGAAAGCAGTCCGCCGTAGCTTTCACGCTGCGGGCGCCGCGGGGCAAGGATCGGATACCTGCAAGCCTCAGCCCCGCTGCTTGCCTCGGGGGTCGCGCAAAGTCGCGGAGCGCGCCACGTGCGCCAATCGAGTGCGGAGGGTCCGTTTGACGCCGTTCAAGAACCCGCCTACGATATCGTATAGAGGTGTCGTGGCGTCTCCCCCAATCGGCAGTGGATTGACGACATGTCCATCACGTTCGAGCGAATACTTTGTCCAACAGACTTCTCGGAGCTCGCGGAGCATGCCGTCGGCTTCGCCAAGCGCCTCGCGTCCGTCTTCGACTCGCAGTTGTATTGCTGCCACGTGGTGGACGAGGCCTATCAGTATTGGAGTTCGATGGGTCCGGAGAGCATTCCCATCGTCCCCGCGACGAACGAGCTGCTCGAATTGGCCGGCAGCCGGATGGAAAAGTGGGTCGCGGCCCACTACGCCGATCTCGCCGGCCCGGTGATCACACACCTGTCGGTCGGGCGACCGTTCGCGGACATCATCGCGTACTCACGGCAGGAGTCGATCGACCTGATTGTCATGGCGACCCACGGACGCGGTGCAATCTCCCACCTCTTGCTGGGCAGCACCACGGAAAAGGTCGTTCGCAAAGCCCCGTGCGCGGTTATGACCGTTCGGAGCAACCGCGAGGGTTTCGTGATGCCGTAGCGGTGCCGGGCGTGTCGATCGACAGCACGGATGGCGACAGAATCGACCGCGTAAGCGCGCACTCGGAGGAACATCGGTTGGAACCACCAGCATCAAGGACCACCTCGCGAACCGCGTCCATCGTTCGGCGCGGCGCCGGGGCCGCCGCCATCGGCGCCGCCTTTCTTCTCTACTTCGGATTCGTCCAGTTGACTTTGCCCACCGGGAGCGATCTGTTCAGTAAGGCGAATCTCGTATTCCTATACACCCTTCGTTTCGGTGGGGTCGCGCTGGCGCTGATCGCGATCGGCTCGCTCACTGGTGCGCCGCTCGTGCTCATGGTTGATGCCATCGTATGCGTCGCGATCGGCGTGCTCTTCATTCTCACCGGGATACTGATGCTGGTCGACGGTGGTGGCGGCCTCCAGACGATCATCAACTGTGTGTGCGGCGCGATGTTCATGAGCGCGGCCCGCAGGAATTGGCAAGACTACCGCGTATGTACGAATCGCGGATCGACGACCGGTGCGATGCGGACGACTGGTGGGCAGCAGACGATCGATGCGCAGCCAAGGCCCGATGAGACGCCGGTGGACAGCTATGACCCGCGGTTCGAACAGCGCTACGAAGACGCCCAACAGGGCGCGGCCGGCACGTCGCTGGCCGGTCAGTTGTTGGAACAGGGCCGCACGAAAGGCGATTCGTCGAATCGCCGGGATGACGATGCGCACTCCTCGGATGTCCCGGATGCGGGAACCGTCACGGAACAGGCGGACCCTGATCCTTACGACGTCGATATCGACGTCGAATCGGAGGATGCCCGACCAACCGAGGCATCAACGATGGACACCGGAGACACCACCTGTCAAGCCGAGGCACCCGACGGAAGAGACATGGCGGACGACCCTGCCGACCAGACCCCACCCGACGGCTTCCTCGCCGCGTTCGGCGACGAGGATTCGCCGAAGAATCCGTAGTTCGACGAATGATAGCGACGCAACCCTATGCGGTGGGTTCTATTCGAGACCAAGTCTGGAATTCGGCGCTGCGTGCCGCAGTAGCACGCCGTAGCACATGCCACCGGACCAGCAAGGCTGGACCGCCGGGCATTGACCCGGCGGTTGCGGCCGATCCGCCCGAACGGCTCAGGTTATATGTTGACTCGGCGGCTTCAGGATCGGCGCAGGGTCCGCCTCAAATACCCGGGGCCGGACAGGTCGAGTCGCCGGCGAACGCGTTGAGGACCGCCAGGATGTCGTCGAAGTTGATCACGCCATCCGGTATGCACGGAGTCTCGACGGCGCCCGCGATGTCGGCACACGGGCAATCAGCCGCGAGCGCGAACCCGTTGAGCGCGCAGAGGACGTCGTCGAAGTCGACGTCGGTCCCGACGCCCGTGCATGTCGGTACACAGAGGCTCGCCGACGTGATGTCGCCGTACAGGCACGGCGTGCAGTTCATCGAACAGTCATCGCCCGACCAGCCTTCGTCACACACGCAGAGATCTTGCCCGATGCACTCCCCATTGCCCGAGCAATCTTTGACCCCGCTGCAATTCGGCACCAACGGATTGACGTGGAACTCG
>JADFHG010000139.1 GCA_022567365.1 Planctomycetota bacterium
TAGCGAATCGAGTGGGGAAAAGGTGCTGCGGCCTGCGTTTCGCGATCGATTGATCGTGATCGATCAAAACCGCGCCCGTCGCGAAGATCGCGGGACCGATCGGCTACGACCGCGTAGCGATAACCGATGGCGCGCGATGGCGACGATCCCATTGAACGCAACACCTTCGCCAAGGGTTTGGACTCAATAGGGAAGGTGGTTGTGGTATCACGACGCACACACGTCGGCAGGCCTTGCCGAGCACCTATCGGGATTCTCTCGACACGTGCAGTCTCGTATCCGCTTCGTGCGTGGCCCGGGCAAAGGAAACGCGTCGCAATCGACTCGCGCACTCGTTTGCAAGTCCTTGGATTCTCTCGTAAACACCTTCTTTCCGTTGGAACTTGGCGTGCGACGTGCATAGTGATTTCGGCGTGGATTGGATGAAACGGCACGCCTTTGCCAAGGATGGCCCGCATGTTCCGGCGAACCGACCCTCAGACGACCCTCGGCGCCCTCGACATGCTCCCCTCGCCCAAGAGGATCGCCCGCCTCGAGCGGCGTCACCGGAGCGGGTTCTTACGGGAGAATCACAACCTCCGGAGCATTCGACAAGCCGAGTTGGCGGATAACCGGCCCACGCATGTCGTTTGTGCATGGATGGGCAACTCGCGCCCCGTTGTCCGGAAGCACTATCTACCAGGTGACAGATGATCACTTCGAGAGAGCGGCCCTTCCTTCGCAGGCGGTGCGGAATCCGGTGCAGCAACCTGCCGCAAGGCATCGCCCCGAGTCGCACGCCGTCGAGGCCGATTTCGGAAAACCGCTCGATTGCAAGGCTTTGCGAGACCATGCGAAGTCGTGCGATGACGGCGAAGTTGCGGGATGGGCGATACAGGACTCGAACCTGTGACCTCGCGGGTGTGATCCGCGCGCTCTAGCCAACTGAGCTAATCGCCCGGGGGCATGCAATGGTATACACACGGTAGGCATGTTCTGCAACTCGCATCGCGACGACCGCTTGGCGGATCGTGTCGGCCCGCACGTTGGCCAAACGCCTCACCGGTCGCGACGTCAGGGCGTGGATGGATGGGTCGGGTTATGTTGCCGCAAACAGAATCTGTTCTGTTGCCTGATCGATTCGTCCGACTAGGCGGAGTCCTCCGACAAGGACTTTGGCGCGGGGTTCTTCAATTGGCACTCGCGGGTCGAGCGCCGCTCGTATGGCGGCGAGACGATGCGGTTTCAGGCCACCGGCCGTAACCACTTCGCTTGGCATGCAGTCGTGGTCGTGACGCTTAGCCGCGGGCAGCCGGCCAACGTCGACGACAGGGTTCACGACGCTCGCCAAATCACAGCCCGCCCGCTCACCGCGCAAAAAGTCTGGGGACACCGTCCGAGTAGGCCGCCTTGCCTCCACGCGGCCCGCGTTCCTGACCGGCGCGTTCCGCAGGCCAACCAACGCATCCGCCGCATGGTGTCCGGGCCGCAAAGCCCGGGTGACTCGGACGGTCTCCCCGCCGCATTCCGCGCGATCCTTCGCGCGTGTGGGCTATCTGGTTCCGCTCCTTGCCGAGAACTGCGCCTCCAATTCCCCGATGAGAACGCCCAAGTCCTGTTCCTTTTCGCCAATGGGCGTCATCCAGCGAACCGTCTCGTTTGCCTGAAGCATGTTCGAGATCCGTCGCCGCGCCAGGATCACCGTGGAGTGGTTCTTTCTTCCCATAAAGCGGCCGATTTCCGGGAAGCTCATGTCCGTGTGCTTCCTCGCGAGATACATCGCGATACCACGCGATAGCGCGATCGTCCGTGTCTTTCGCGAGGTATGGAGATCGGCCGGTGTAAGGCCGAAGTAAATCGCTACCACCGACTCGATGTCGGAGAGCATCACGACGGGGGCGGTCTGTCGAATCAGATCCCGGATCGCCCGCGCCGCCAACGACATCGTAATCGGTTGCCCCATGACTTGGGCTTGGGCGACGACTTTGAGCAGCGCGCCCTCGAGTTCGCGAATGTTGGCGCGGAAATGCTCCGCGAGATACTCGATGACCGCATCGTCGATCGTCACTTTGAGCATGTCCGCCCTCTGGCGCAGCACCTCGCGACGGACGTCGAGATGGGGCGAGTCGATTCGCACGACCATTCCGGCGACAAACCGACTCAATAGCTGTTCGGAAAAGTGCCCGATCATCTTGGGGTGCGCGTCCGACGCCAGGATGATCTGCTTGCCCGAGGCATCGATCGCCTGGAAGGTATGGAGAAACTCCTCTTGAGTAGCCCTCTTGTTGGCGAAGAAATGAACATCGTCGATCACCAGCACGTCGAGGCGGCGATAGCGGTCACGAAACGCGTCCTGCTCGCGGGCTTTGACCGAGTACACGAAGTCATTGGTGAACTCCTCGCCCGTGACGTACCGCCAATGAAGGTCCGGATGCCTTGACTTCAAGCCGTTGCATATGGCCTGGATCAGGTGCGTCTTACCTAGACCACACCCGCCGTGAACAAATAGGGAACGATAGTTCGTGCCGGGGGACTCGATGATTCCTTTCGCCGCGGCGTACGCCAGCTCGTTGGACGGACCGACAACGAAGTTTTCGAGTCGCCCGCGGAGCGTCGGAGACGGCGGCGGCGCGCCGTTTCGCCGTTTCTGTCGCGCCACGCGGGCGGGGTTCTTCGCGACATAATCCACCTGCCTGTCCGGCTGTTTCTTGCCCAGTTTCTCAGCCAGCGATGGTTCGATGGCGAAGCTGAGTCTGAAGTCCTTGCCCGTGATATCGCGTGCGGCGGCACCGATGTCATCGGCGAAATGTCGCTCGATCCACTCACTGACAAAGTGGTTGGGGGCGCTGACGCGCAGGAAGTCCTCGGTGAAAGCGAAACGCGTTGCGTTTCTAAACCAAACATTGAAGCGTTGCGGGCCGACCCGCTCGGCGATCTTGTCCTCGAGCAGTGCTACCGGATTGTCTGCGCAGGAAATCACCCTTGGCTCCTCGGTGATGGAAACCCAATCGAAAAACTGACCGTAAATGGAACAATTGCCGATGGCAAACGGACAGAACCGGCTCTTTCCCAATGACCGCGCCCTTCGCCCGCGTTACGTGTCGCCTGCGGGATCGGCGGTCCGATCCGTTGCCTTCGGTCTGGAAAATATCACTCGCCGACAACCCGGTCAACAACGAAATCCGCATGCACAACCTCTCGATTCGCCAAGTGTCGGTAACGACAAGGGTTTAGCTCAGCGATTTTTTTCTTTTCCCCATTGCCATGCGAGAAAGTGCATTCCCGGCTGTGGAAAACCCGGGGAAAAAGAGGCAAGTTTATACCCACGCGGGACTTGCGATCCACGCGTCCCGCTTCATCGACTCACAAAACCCGAAACGCGCGTACATTCGACGGGCCGGCGTGTTTGCACGATCCACGGCGAGTGTCAAGGTCGTGACACCTTCCGCCGCGCAAACGCCTATCGCCTTGTGGACCATCGCTGATCCGATCCCGCGGCCACGGGCGGGCTTCGTCACACCCACGTAGACAACCTCCATGGCGTCCCGCGGCGGCAGCCGCGTAAGTAGAAGGATGCCGACAGGCTCGCCGTTGCGGCTTGCCACCCACCAGAGATTGGGGTCATGCACTCCCGACGCACGATGGCTAGCGAGGATCTCGGTCGTCGATCGGAGTCCCGCCAGTGCCCGACAATCCTCCGTATCCACGTATGTGGCATCGAGCACGTCGCGGAACAGGCGTTCCCCGGACGATGCGTACGTCGTCCACTCGATATCGGCGAACGGCCCGATGGTGGGCGCGTCGCCCGCTTGCACCGCCAGATCAAGGTAGAGCAGGCGGGTAAGCGGCCTGAACCCGGCTTCCGAAAGCGTCCGGCCCAGGTGGCTTGACTGCGGCGCCAACAGGACTTCCAAAAGGGCGATCGATCGCCCCCATGCGCCGGATTGCAGCGCGGTCAGGGCGGCCACCGACGCCCCATGCGCCGGCTCGCTTCCGTCATCGTTCGCGAAGAAGACCATTGCCGCACGACCGGGCGATTCAATCGCCGCACACGCGCTGACCAGCGCCTCGCCCGCGAACGCCCCATATACCAAATCGAGCCGAAGCGACCGCTGCTCAACGTGGGCAAGCAGCGTTGAAACAGTAGTCGCCGGTTGACCGGCAACGTGTGCATCAGCGCCGAGGATCAGGTGCAGCGCCTCCACACGCCGCGGGTGCCGGGAATGAAGATGCACCAGATCGAATTCTTGATTCCGGATCGCCATCAATGACGGTCCCACAGACTTTTTCAAAGGCCTGCCGGGGCGGCAGGGCGGCAATCCGTGGGTGCCTCCCAGTGCGTCCCAGTGCTCCCAGTGCATCCCAGTGTATTCCGGACGCCGGCACCCGCCGCTGGCGAACTTCTCAACGCCCGGTTATCGTATCGAATCGTGCGCGCTGCTCCAATCGCTCCGTCGCCGAGCGGTGCCCAAATGGACGTGGATCAGCGTCGCAGCGCGCGGTCGACCCCAGTCCGCACCCCCGCGATGGGGGAAAGGCTCAAAGGAAATGGTGGAGTTTGACGTTGTTATCGTCGGCGCGGGTCCTGCCGGCGCTACGGCGGCCATTATCCTCGCACAGCGCGATCACAAGGTGCTCCTGATCGACGCCGAGGCCATGCCACGCGAGGGGACATCGGCGGGGTGGCTCAACGCCCGGGCCGCGCCGATGTTGAAAGAACTCGGCGTATCCAGCCGCCCACTGCTGGATTGTGCTTTTCGCCACGTCACCTTTTTCAACGAAGACTTCAGCAAGCAGGCCAAACCGAGTTTCGAGGAATCTCCCGGCTATCTCGTGGATCGGGTTCAGTTTGCAAACGCCCTCGTGAAATCCGCCGAGAAAACCGGGGTCAAGGTCGCCGCCGGATCACCGGTGGCCGAATTGCGGCACCACGAAACATCGGTCGAAGCGATCATCGCCGGCGGTAAGTCGGTCTCCGGTCGATTGTTGCTCTTTGCCGCGGGGCGGATTTCGCCGCTGCTCGAGCAAACCGGGATTCCCGTCGACTCGGGACGCGATGCAATGTGGACGGCACAGGTCGACGCCGTTTCCAGCCCCGCGAAAGGCAAGACCGAGCCCCATGTCGCCGTCGTGCTGGGCCTCGACCGGACCGCCGGTTTTGCCTTCTGCGCCGTGTCGCGATCGCGCGTATCCGTCGCGATCAATTGGCTGGGAGACCGGGCGCAGGCGATTCCGCAGCTCGTGCGCATTTGCAAGGCCCTATTCGACAATCAGACACTCCCCGTCGATCTGACTGAGCGGGCACGAGACTGCCGGGTGGTCCAAACCCCGACCGCGGGCGCACTCGACATGGACTCGCACGTGGGCAAGAACACGCTGCTCATCGGCGACGCCGGTGGGTTCGTGACCGCCGCCGGCAATGAAGGTCTATACCCGGCGATGTGGTCGGCGCGGATCGCGTCCGACGTCGTATCCGCCGCTTTGACGAGCAAGCACTCCCAGGACGAACTGATGACGTTCGAGGCGAAGTGGCGGACCACGATGGCGGATTATCTCCGATCGCCGAATACCGACCTCCAGTTCCTGCTGCCGCTGATCTTCTCGAACCAGCCGATGGCCGACCGGATGGGGGCCGCTTTCTTCTCCGGCGAGAACATATAGTGTGCCGCCAATCTTGAAGTTTCGGGTTCAACGAGGGGACGAGGCTCCCGGCATGCGCGAGACTCCCGGGGAGGGCGAGGCTCTCGCCGAACCGCTTACCGGTAACCGCCGGAACCGTCACGAGCCCCGGTCCGAGGCGTTCCCGTGCAGTGATTCAAACAGTCCTCTTATCCGAACCCCGACCGTTAGGGAGGGGACGTGCGTTCATTGGCCAAGCCGCTTCCTAACGGGCGCGGTTCGGATCAGGATGCCCATCCCCAATTCTGAATCACTCCACTAATACGGCCGTTTGCGCCGCCCACTCTGCGCGATATAATGACCGACCGAGGGCTGCGGGCGCAGGTCGCCTATCCGCCCGCATTTACCAGGCTGAAAGAGGATTCGCGGCAATGCCGTTGCTCGGTGTCAATATCGACCACGTCGCCACCGTGCGAAATGCCAGACGCACCGACGAGCCCGATCCCGTTTGGGGTGCGATGGAGGCCGAACTCGGCGGCGCCGACGGTATCACGTTTCACCTTCGTGAGGATCGTCGCCACATTATGGACCGTGACGCCCGCCTGCTGCGCGAGACGGTGGGCGTAAAGCTCAATATGGAAATGGCGATAGCCGACGAGATCGTGGCCATCGCCGTTGACCTGCGCCCCGATCAATGCAGCATCGTTCCGGAGCGGCGCGAGGAGATCACCACCGAGGGCGGTCTCGACGTGGTGCGCCACCACCAGCGTATCGCGAGCGCGGTGGAGAGGTTGCGCGAAACCGGAATCGTCGTGTGCGCGTTCATCGAGCCGACTGAAGCACAGATCCGCGCGTCGGCCGACATCGGGTTCCAGAGTGTCGAACTCTGGACGGGCGGATACGCCCACGCCAAGACACCCGCCGCGCGCGACACCGCGATCGAAGCGCTCCGCAGCGGGATCGAACTGGGCAGGTCGCTGGGGCTCGTGGTCCACGGTGGGCACGGGTTAACGTATCGCAATGTCGCCGAGGTCGCGCGCCTGCCGGGGTTTTGCGAATTCAACATAGGCCACTCGATCGTTTCGAGGGCCATTTTTGTCGGAATGCGAGAGGCCGTGCGCGAGATGAAACGCCTTCTTACGACGCACGGTTCGTAACCGAATGAGTGATGTCGTCTAGTGCTTTGTCATGGATGATTCGAGGGGTAGTCCCGATGGGTGGCCCACCTCTTCAGAGGTGGGGCGGCACGAATGGTCTGCCGATTCGCCGACCAGCCGGCTTGCCGGTCCCCACGGCTAAAGCCATGCGCCACCCAACCCCTCAGTTGATGGCTGACGGAGCACTAGCCAATGTACCCGTGGAGCCGGGCGGTTTGGTGATGCCCTGCCTGTCAAATGGAGTTTGAGTTCGTGATGGATCACAAAACCAGCGAAAAAGCTTCCGAAAGTGCCCCACCAATCCGTGGCGCGATGACCGCCTTGGTCACTCCGTTTAGCACGGGGCAGGTGGATTGGGCGCGCCTCGACGCCCTTGTCGACGCGCAGATCGAAGGCGGCACGGACTGGATCGTGCCCTGCGGCACGACGGGCGAGTCCGCCACGCTCTCGCATGAAGAACACGATCGCGTCCTCGACGCCGTCATCGCTCGAGTCGACGGACGATGCTCGATCCTCGCCGGGACGGGGTCGAACTCCACGACCGAAGCCATACGCCTCACACGGCACGCCCAGTCTGCCGGCACGGATGCGGCGATGCTTGTCGCGCCGTATTACAATCGCCCCCCGGATGAGGGCCTTTTTCGTCACTTTGCCGCGGTCGCCGAGTCGGTCGATCTGCCGATCGTTCTTTACAACGTACCTGCGCGAACCGGTATCAGCATTTCCAATGACGTGGTGGTTCGTCTGCGCAAGGCCTATCCACGGATTGTGGCGATCAAACACGCGACGGGGAGCGTGGACGGCGTTACCAGCCTCCTCGCAAGGTCGGATATCGCCGTCCTCAGCGGCGATGACGCCTTGACCTATCCGCTGCTCGCGCTCGGCGCGGTCGGCGTGATCAGCGTCGTGAGCAATCTCGTTCCCCGCTGGACGAAATCGCTCGTCGATGCGTGGACCAACGGCAAACCGGACGACGCGCTCTCGTGGCATCAAAGAATCGCGGATCTGGCCGATGGGCTCGCGGCGTACGGGCCGAATCCGATTCCGATCAAGACGGCAATGGCGATTCGAGGTCTGCTCGATGAGGAGTTTCGGTTGCCCCTTTGTCCCGTCAGTCGTGAGGCGCGATCGGGCATTGAGGAATTGCTCCGTCGCCGCGAACTGTTGTAGCAAATGTTTCTCCAGCCCCACACGAGCCTTCGATGAACGCAGTGACCGCGCAGCATCAACACCTCGGATTCTTCGACAAACTTCTGACGAACGCTTGTTGGATCGGCGCCGCCGTGCTGTTTCTGACCGTCGGTTGGATCGCTATGGCGCCGGATGATCCCCAGGGCGCCGTCAGCACGCTCGCCAGGTCCGGCGGGCCGATGATGGTCTTGCAGGCGGCAATGCTGGCAGCGGTAGTCGCCGCGCTCGCGACGGCTGTCGCCGGTCGGCGCCTCGTCGAAATCGGTACGTTCGCCGCCGCGATAGGTCTTGCGGCCGTTTCGTTGAAGGGCGAAACCGCGGCCTACCTGTTGGTTCGCGGTGCCGACGCGGCCTCGATGTCGGGATCGAACTCGGCCGCCGGTCTGACGGCCAACTTGGTTCTCGAATCGCTCGGGTGGTTTCTGGTC
>JADFHG010000140.1 GCA_022567365.1 Planctomycetota bacterium
CTAGTGGTGTGATTCATCCTGTAGGGGCATTATTCAGTGCGAGCCTTGCTCGCCCGACTTTTTCGATGATCTCGTCAGCGGTCTTTCGCCAGACGAACGGTTTGGGGTCGCGGTTGTGCTGCTCGATGTAGCCCATGACGGCGTCAATCAGTTGGGGGACGCTGCGAAAGACGCCGCGACGCACGCGCTTTTCATCGAGGTCACGAAAGAACCGCTCGATGACATTGAGCCACGAGCTGCTCGTCGGAATGAAATGAATGTGGAAACGCTTGTGCCGCTTGAGCCAGTTCTTCACGCTCGGATGTTTGTGCGTGGCGTAGTTGTCCACGATTAGATGAAGATCCAAATCTTCCGGCGTCTCCGCGTCGATTTGCTTGAGGAACTTGATCCACTCCTGGTGCCGGTGACGCGGCATGCAAGAAGCGATGACTTTCCCCCGAGTCATGTCGATCGCCGCAAAGAGCGTCGTGGTGCCATTTCGTTTGTAATCATGAGTCATCGTGCCGCATCGACCGGGAATCATCGGCAGGCTGGGCTGAGTTCGATCGAGTGCCTGGATCTGGCTTTTTTCGTCGGCACTGATCACCAACGCTTTTTCCGGCGGGTTGAGATACAGCCCCACGACATCGATCAACTTCTCCTCGAAATGAGGATCCCGACTCAGCTTGAACGTGCGAATCAGATGCGGCTTCAATCCGTTCGCCTTCCAGACGCGATGGATCATGGATTGGGTTACGCCCAACTCCTTAGCCAGCGTGCGGGTGCTCCAATGGGTTGCGTTCTTCGGCGTCTCTTGGGTCGTCTTACGAATGATCTCGCTTTCCCGTTGCTCCCGTTGTGCACGCGGCCGTCCGCCGCGAGGAAGATCCTTTTCGATTCCGGCAAGACGCAACTCGGCAAACCGATTCCGCCATCGGCCCACCGTGTGTGCCTTGACACCCATCTCCGCAGCGATGTCTTGGTTCGACCGGCCGGACGCAGCCAGCAGGACCATCCGGGCTCGCTCACGCTGCCGCACCGAGACTTTGCGACCTCGTGACCAACGTTGCAGCGTCATCCGATCCGTCTTTCCAAGCCTGATCTCTGGTGCTACACGCATCGCAACCTCCTCGAACGCAAGCATACGTCAGAGGAACGTCCAAGTCAAGATAATGACGCACATTTATGAATCACACCACTAGGACGCACTCTTAACAGCGCCGAGCCGATTCGCAACCTCGCGTCACGGCGGACGGCTCACCAGGAGGTTCGCCCTCGCAATGGACGTCCTTCGTAACCCGCACATTGAAGGTTGACGCATCATTACTCCAAAATCGGCTTTGCCGAGCCGACGACCTTGGTACCGTCCGGTTTCTCGAGCTCGATCCACCACATTGTGTTTTCGGGCAACGGGTCCGGCGCGTTTGTATGGACGTCGTAATCGTCGTGCGATGGCGCATAGGTGCCTTTGCCCACCATGGAGAGCGTGCGATCCTTGGTGCCGATCCATGCGCGAACGATCGTGGCGCCGTCGTCACGATACGGCAACTTGACCACGAGGTGGCCCTCCTTGCCCGCCGCTATCTTGCCATGCCCTTGCGCAAGCGACACCTTCAGGTCACCGATGGTCACGGTACCAATATCGACCTCGTCGTGTGCATGGTCGGCATCCGTCGTGCCTTGAGCACTCTCTTGGGCGTCGCCTTGGTCCGACGACACTCGCCCTGGCGACTCGCCGCTCGCGGTCGCATCGGCTGCCCCTTCGTCTGAATCACGTTTGCAACCCGAACAGAACAACATGCCCGCGGCTACGATTGTCACTGCTATCATTCGATTCACGGCAATCTCCTTTTCTTCTTGCTGACTCACTTACAGTGCGTCCTAAAACCGGCGGGAACCCCGGTTCTTTCCGAACCCCGACCGTAGAGGGAGGGGCTTTTAGGACGCACTCTTACTCGATTTCTTTGGCGCCCGGCAATTTTGAATCGCGAAATATCAGGGCATAACCCGCCGGGACGACGAGCAGATTGAGAAACGTCGAGGTCACCAACCCGCCCAGCACGACAATGGCCATCGGCGCGAGGATCTCGCTGCCCGGCTCGCCGGCAGCCAACGCGATCGGCAGCAGACCAAGAACCGCGGTCAGAGCGGTCATCAGGATCGGGACCAGCCGTTGCTGTGATCCTTCCATGATGGCATCCATCAACGACTTCCCCTCCTTCTCCATGAGGTATCTGTAGTGATTGACGAGCAGAATCCCGTTTCTGACGGCGATTCCGAACAACGTGATGAACCCGACCATGCTCGCGATCGAAATGACCGGCGCTTCGTATTGATCGCCGATCCCGAACATCGCCAGCGCATTACGAATCGGATTGTCAGACTCGGTCAGGAAAATCGCGACAATGCCGCCGATCAGGGCGAGCGGCAAGTTGATCATAACCAATACGGCCGCTTTCGTCGACCCAAACGACATATTGAGCAGCAGCAGCATCACCACGGCGATGAGCCCGCCCGTGACGTATAGCGTCCTCGACGCCGACTGTTGCGCCTCGAACTGCCCGCCGTACGATACCGTGTAGCCGTATTTCGCAATGATCGGATCAACAAGCCCGCGGACTTGCTCGATGAGATCGCCGAGGTTGTGCCCCTCGGATACGTTGCACGAAATGACCGCTTTTCGTTGGGCGTTTTCCCTCGATATCAGGTTGGATGCCTTCTCGAGACCCACGTCCGCCACCTCGCGGAGGCGTACCAGGGCACCGCCTCTTCCGCGGAGCATCAGATCCTTCACCTGTTGGATCCGTTCACGGTGCTCGGGCGCCAACCGGACCACAATGTCGTAGATATTCACACCCTCGTTCACGACCGCGACCTTCTCGCCGAAGATGGCGTTGCGCACCTGCTCGGCTGCGTCGGCCGGCGTGAAGCCCCAACGGGCAAGCTCAGCGTGCTTGTAGCGAATCGGGAGCGACGTGATCATGATCTCACGGTTGGCCGCGACGTCGCGTGTCCCCGGCAGCGGTTTGATCGCGGATTCAATCTCCTTGGCGATTATGCGAAGTACGCGCAGATCTTCGCCGTAGACGTTGATGGCGATCGCGGCCGGCGTGCCCGACATGATGTGTGACAGCCGATGTTCAATGGGTTGACCGACCGTCGTCGTGATACCGGGCACATCCGCGATCACCGCGTCGATTTGTTTTCGTACTTCCGCCTTTTCAAAACCCGGCTTCAGCGTGACGTCAATCTCACTATTACTTACGGGCTCGGCGTGTTCATCACGCTCCGCGCGGCCGGTCCGTCGGACGACGGTGCGCACCCCTTCGATCCGCACAAGCCGCTCCTCGATACCGCGGGCAATGCGATCGCTTTCTTCGAGGGATGTGCCCGGCGGCGCCATGACGAAGACCGTGAAGGAGCCCTCGTTGAACTCGGGCAGGAAGCTGGTGCCAAACGTGCTTGCGAGACAAAGGCTCAGCGCGGTGGCGCCAAGCGCCGCGGCCATGGTGGCCTTGCGAAATCGCACGACGAATCGTAGCGCCGGTCCGTAGACCTTCTTGAGCCACCTGACCGCGAAGCTCTCTCGAGTCGAATCCCCCAGTTTGCCTCGAAGCAGCAGCAGCGACAGCGCCGGCGTGACCGTCAGCGCGATGAGCAACGATGCGCCGATCGAGAGTATGTACATCATCCCGAGCGGGCGAAAGAAGCGTCCCTCCAATCCGCGGAGAAAAAACATCGGCATAAACACGATGACGATAATGATCGTCGCGAAGACAACCGAGTTGAGCAGCTCGGCGCACGCGTCATAGATGACGGCTGATCGCACCTTGCGGTCGTTGGCTGGAGCGGCTTGATTCTCGCGCAGACGCCGGAAAATGTTCTCGACGAAGATGATCGCATCGTCAACGACCACGCCGATCGCCACCGCCAGACCGCCGAGCGTCATGACGTTGATCGATTCGCCCCATCCCCACAAGACGAGCAGTCCGACGGCCACGGCGAGCGGGATCGCGGTGAGCGTAATTACCGTCGTTCGAACATTGAGCAGGAACAACCCCAGAATGATCGCGACGATGATTGCCGCGTCTCTCGCGACCGTTATGACGTTGTCCAGTGACGCGTTGATGAAGTCGGTCTGCCGGAACGCGTAGCGGTTGAGTTCGATTCCATCGGGGATCCCCTTCTCGGCCGCGTCGAGCGCTTTATCGATCGCCTCGGTGAGCGCGATCGTATTGGTCCCGGGCGCCTTCTGAACGGTCAACACAACGGCGGGTGATCCTGATTCGGACCCCGTACCTCGCTTGAGCGCCGGCGCGAGATCAACGTCGGCGACCTGCCCGATCGTGATCGGCACGCCCTCGCTGTAGTCAACGATGGTTGATCGGATGTCTTCGACCCCGGTAACTCGTCCGGTTTGCCGCAGTGGGATCTCGAGCCCGTCGACGTTGAGCAGATAGCCGGCACCCGCGGTGCTGTGCGCCTGCCTCGCGGCCTCGACCACATCCTTGATGGAAAGACCATAGAGGCGCAGCCGATCCTGATCGACGTTGATCTGATATTCCGGAAGCTCGCCGCCGATCGCGACGACCTGCGAAATACCCGGTACGCTGAGCAAACGGTTCCGCAGGTTGAATTCGGCGTAGGCGCGCAATTCGAGCTGGGACACACTGTCGTCACGCGCGCGAAGAGATATAAGCATGATCTCGCCGGTGAGGCTCGTGACGGGCGTGATTTCGGTATGGACCCCGTCCGGAAGACGCTCTTCGGCCAGGCTCAGCCGTTCGGAAACGAGGTAGCGGGCTCGATAAATATCGACGCCCCAATCAAACTCGACCCACACGATCGAAAGCCCGATCGCGCTGGCGCTTCGCACGCGGCGAATGCCGGTCAGCCCGTTGACCGCGCTCTCGATCGGAAACGTGATGTACTGTTCCACTTCGTCGGCGGCGTACCCCGGCGACTCGGTCATGATGGTGACGGTCGGGGCGTTCAGTTCCGGAAACACGTCAACGGCCATCCGCGGCACTTCGTACACCGCCAAGCCGAGCACTAGGACGGCGACGATGACAACAAGTGACGGGTTATCGACCGAGAATCGAATGAGTTTGTTCAACATCGGTGCGCTCCCCTAATCGCTGTCTTCCTGATGAAACGTGCCATCAGCATGGAAATGTCCGCCTTTCTGCCTCTCGCCCGAGCTCGAACTCGCAAGCATCAGCGGATATACGCCGCCCAGCACGATCTCCTCTCCCAACATGACCCCGCTCGCGACCTCGACCCAGCGACCGTCGCTGACGCCGAGGTCCGCGACGGTTCGAATGACCTTGTTGGGGTTCGACGGATCACGGCGGAAGAACACCCGTTCCAGCCCGTCGCGTATGACCGCCGATTCCGGTATCGCAAGCACATCGCCGTCGTGGCCGGCGATATAGACCTCGAGGTATGCGGTCACACCGGCCTTTGCCCAACTCGGAAGCGTGCTCGGCACCAGCATGATCGGGATCGTGCGCTGCTGCGCATGGGCCTGGAATCCGACCTCGATGACCCCGTCGACCGTGTCTTGCAGCGCGATGCTCCCTCCCTGCGGCGGGACGATTCGGGCCCGCTGTCCGTCCGCGAAGAGCTGGATGTCGGTCTGGATGGCGTCTCCGTGAAAGCGCAGGGCCGTCGGATCGATCGTGTCGAGCACCAGACCGCCCGTCGTCGCCCAACCCTGATTGGTCACCGCAATTCGATCGACCACACCGGAGGCGTCCGCCCGAATCGTCAGGCGATGGATTGACCGCCAGGGCGGATCCCCGGTTTCCAAGTGTCCGTGTCCGTGTTCGTCACGCCCCGGATCCAATTGTTGCACGTCAATCCCCGAAAACGACGATGCCGTACTCAGCATCACGTCGTAATGCGCGTGGGCCGCTTCGAACTCGGCCCGCGCGGCCACCAGTTCCGCTCGCAGGCGCGGGAGCGTGTTGCGCTTCTCGGCAAGGTCGGCTTCGAGTGCGACCTGGCGCACCTGTGCCTCGGCGAGGTTCATACGGCGCGCCTCGAGAAACGCGATCGCTTTTATGGCTTCGGCGAGCCTGGCCTCCTCGACCGCAAGGTCGGCATGGCTGCGTTTCATCGCGTTGCGGGCCGAGACGAGTTCGCTCTGCAGCTTCAGCCAATCCGGCGAGTCGAGGTGAAACAGTGGTTGGTCGCGCTCCACCCGCTCATACTGCTCGACCAAAAGCTCGATTCGCCCTGGAAGAACCACGTGGTATTCGCGCCGCGCGTCGGGTCTCAGTTCGAACTGACCCGGTAGGCGAATGGTGGTTCGCACGGGTCGCTTTTCCACCGTGACGAACGTGATGCCCAGGTTTTGGCGCACACTCGGCGGAATGTCGATGCGATTGGTTGTGGATGCGTCGGCTGCCCCGCTTTCATGTTCGGCGGACGCGGCAAGCTCGGTTTGCCCAGGCTCGCACGCGAAGGTACTGAACATGACTAACGCGGTCAGCGCGGCGTACACGGGCCGAGCGATTCGTGTTTTTCGTAGGAACGACATCATTCCTTCTCCTTTGATTCCGCTTCGGATGGTGTGAACCACCGAGGTCGAACCATCTGCTGGAGGTCATTGGCGGCTTTGGCCTCGGCCAACGTGACATCCATGAGTTCCAACTTTGTTTCCAACGATCCGGTAAGGGCGTCGCGCAAGAGCAGGACGTCAACCTCTCCCAGACCCAACAGGACGCGGCTGTCGGACACTTGCTTGTCCACGAGCGGAGCGACCTCTTCGAGCAGCATCGCGCGTTGCCGTCCGGCGAAGGTCATACGCGACCGCGCCTGCGCGAGCTGAGACAGCACCCGCTCGATCGTGGTTTCGGCGGCCACTTGCGCGGCCTCCCGCGCGGCGACCGCTTCGGCGATTGCCTGGCGATTGCGGTTCCAAATGGGCAGCGGAAAGCCGAACCCGAGACCGAAGCGCGAAAGACCCTCTTCGATCGAATAGCTCGGACCGATGTCCAAATCCGGGTACTGAAGGCGAATCTCGAGGCGAAGCTGCTGCTCGGCGGTCTCGTAGTCTGCCTCGACCGATTTGATGAGCGGATGGTGACTCAAGACCTCGGCGGTTTGACGATCCGGTGGTACGTCGATTGACGCAATGAACACGTCGGGGTTCAGCGCCACCGGCGCGGCCGGCGAGAGGCCCATCATGGCAAAAAGTGTCAGCCGATGACGCTCGACCTCGCGCTCGAACGCCAGCATGTTCGTGCGGCGGCGCGCGAGCTCGATCCGCAGGAGCCGTTCTTCGGTCGGTTTCATTTCGCCCGCGCCCATAAGCTGAGTTGCGATGTCCGCGATCGATTCCAGATTCTCCACGTATTCACGTGTGACGCTCAATCGCTCGTGCGCGGTAGACCATTCGAGCCATGCGCCGCGCAGGCGCGTCAGCAACTCCCACTCCGCCACGAGAATGCGCCGCCAGGCCGCGCTGTACTGTGCCCAACCGAGATCCTTTTCGACCCCGAGCCGACCGGAAATCGGAATCGTGATGCTCAAACTCGCGTTGAGGATCCACGGGTCATCAATGAAGTCATCTTCCACGCGGCGAAACCCCGTCGGAGTCGTCTCGAGCCCGCCGGCATTCACGCCGTCAAACGAAGGGGTGTCCAGCTTGAACCGGGTCTTGTCGCCTCGGTCGACAAACCGAAGCACCTGCGCTCGGAATTGTGGGTCGGGCCACCAACCCGCCTCCTTTGCGCTGGCGAGGGGGACTTTCGCTTCGGCACGCGCGACGCGCAGTCGAGGATTGAAGTGCAATGCGACGGCTTCGGCTTCGCCCAGCGATAGCCCGTCGCCGGCGTCGAACGGGGCTTGGGCTTCGGCGACGTCCACAAGCGACGCCGCGTAGCTCAGGATCGGCTCGACGTCCAACGAGCGGCCGGCCCATTCGTGTTCATACTCGGTCAACTCGAGCGGGCGCCGATCGTACGATTGGCAACCACCCACGCAGACCACGATCATGGCAAGAAGCAGGGCGTTTCTCAATTTCATTTCGATGCGCTCCAAAGAGTCAGTAGCGTGTTGAAGAACCCGACGGCGGTGCCGTTGGCCCTTGTCGTTACCCACTGTCGCGGGCACTGAACAGTAACCATGGGACCATACCGCTATTTCTTCAACACACTGATACGCCGGAACGGTGGCATTGTCGCGGGTCGTTTCGATCGATTCGAGCGCGTGGTCGTGAGGGCGATCTTTCCCACAGCGGCGAGGATGCGGATCCCCAGCGCCCGCGAGACACGAAGATTGTTTTCAGAGAGTCGATGCGAAACGCGGCGAAACGGTCGCCCGCGCCGCGTTCGATAGAGAGGAATCAGATCAGAAGAGGGGTGTCGCTTGGATAAATCGGCAATCG
>JADFHG010000141.1 GCA_022567365.1 Planctomycetota bacterium
TCATTGTGGTTGTTGATTTCGCGTGCAAGCGCGCGTCGAGTGCATCGAGTCGCGCCAACTTTTCCTGGAACGGCTGGACCATCGGGGCGACGATGTGTGTGATCAATAGGTCATCGACGGCTTCGACGAGGGGAGCGCCCTCGGTGTCGGCAATTCGCGCTCGCCGGACGGCCGAAAGCGCGCGGGCGTACATGCCGGCCAAAATGGCGACGTAGACCGCGGCCACCACGGCGAAGCCGCTGAGCAGATTGATCGCGCCGAGCGCGGCCACCACCTTGTGCAACCCACGCGCGACGTCCAGCGTGCCCTCCATCGCGACGATACCGAGCACGCCGTCGGCGATCGGCTGGACGAAGGGAAACCAAAGCAAGATCGCCCACAGGCTGAGCCTGCGCAGGAAGCCCGGTTTGCGATCCGTCGCGCGGATCCCGGCGAGCAGGCGCTCTTCAAGCCTCGGGGCGATGGTGCGCGCGGCTGCGGTCACGTTTTCGACCAACCGCTGCGCGCTGGGAAACTCCGCGTCGAGGTGAAGTCGGCGAACGACAAGCGCGTGATCGGCGCGTATGCGCGAATCGAGCAAACCGACGCGATCGGCGAGCGTTCGTCCGGCGATCCGAAATGGGTCGTCGTGGCCCCGCCAGGGCTCGCCGCCGGTGCCGATCCGAAATCGCGAAGCAAATCGACGCCCCAGCATGCGCGACAGCCAACCGAAAGGCCAGTGCGCGAGGCGCAGCAGCGGCCAAGGCTCGACGCGTCGTTCGAGCAAGTCGTCCGCGAGTTCATTGTCAGGGCGCAGTCGTGCCTTCAGTCCCTCGGCCACGTCGATGCAATACGTTGGTCCGACCGCGTCGTTGAGCGCCCGTTGGTGGTAGGCGGGGTCGCATGCCGCCTTCAAACGGTCGAGCAAACGATCGAGTTCGTAGTGGTCCCTGATGCAGTCGATCGAAACCGCGATCTCGCGTCGGCGGTTGGCCTCCTTGATCGCGCGGGCGTGATGAACCGAAACGCGGCCGAGCACACATTCGCGCAATCGAGCAAGCTCCGCCGTGGCAAGCGCCGCGACTTGCTCCACCGCCGCACGATCCCGGCCGTAGCGTTGCCAGTCGGTGTCATCCCAGAGCTGGGCGATACGCTCGGTGAACGCTCCCTCCGCGGGAAACCGACCGGCGATCAGGAAACAATGATCGTCGGTGTCGTTGCATCCGGCAGCCGAGACCGAATCGGTGAGCCAGCGCCTCTGGGCGCGCCAGAACGCCTCCGCTGAACCGTTTCCGGCGTGCGATTCGGTTGTTGAACGCTGTGCGATCGACGCGCCCGCGCAGTTCGATTGATCCGCCGTCTGTTCAAAGGGGTCGGCGTCAGCGAGCAATTCGTCGATCTTGTTGAGCACCCAGTGTACGTTCTCGGGATCCTTGATCACCCGCGGCAGCATTTGGATCCACGCCCGGTCGCCCAGCTTGCGCGGAGTGAGCACCCAGAGCACGCGGTCGAGCCGCGGCGCGACGGCCCTTACGACGTCGAGATGCGTTTCGAATTCGCTGTCGAAATCGGGCAGGTCCACCAGGACGACGTTGCGGATCGCGTCCGCCCGGTGCAGAGTGACATCGATAGGCACTGAGTTGTCCAGGTCGCGCAGTCGATGCGCGGCGGCCTCGCGGACGTCTTCGTGGACGTACACCATTGGACGGGCGGTCCCCTCGCCGACCTCTTGTGAAGCGTCGGAGACGTTCGTTTGGGCCAGGGCGTTGATCAGTGTGGACTTGCCCACGTCCTTGCCGCCGAGAATGCCGCAGACGACCAGGTCATCACCGAAGGGGTCGGGCGCGCCGAGTGGCAGGTCCGCGGCATCGGTGTGCAGAAGGGCCGCAAGCTCGCGATTGATCGCGACAAGGTCGATCGCAACGGGATCGGGTTGAGTGCTCGCTGTCAACACGCGGCCTCCGGCGGTTCGCGAAGTTCCCCGAGGGCGGTCACGATTGCGTTTTCCTCCGGCATGACGAACTTCGCGGCGCGCTCGAGGGCCGCCTCCGCACGTTGTCGACCGGCGGTGTGGATGCAGTCGCGAAGCCCGCCGGCCGCCGATTTGACCGCGAGGAACTCGGCGCTGCCGATCAGTTTTTCATGGACGACTTCGGCGAGTCGTGCGATGGGTTTTCCCAGCACGGCCCCCGCGCCGGTGACGGTCGCCAGCTTGCCCAACGCCGCGCCGATCGCCGCCTTCGCCGAGGTCAACGTCAGTACGGAGAGAGGCCCCTGCACGGCAATCAGAATCACGCAGAGTCCCACGGCGCCGGCACCGAGCGCCCCGATGGCGTGGGGGCTGACCCCCTCGCATTCGCGTTCCACCTTGGCGTTCCATCGATCGAGTGCATCACCAAAGGCGCGGATCGCCTCGGTGGCCCGCCGGCGTTCATGCGCGGTCATCGGGCACGCGTCGTCGGCCGGTTCGATCCCGGTCCAGCGCGTGATCTCATCCCAGAACTCGCTTGACCCTACGGTGCGATTGACCTCGTGTGATTGGCGGGTCACGGCGGATTCGTAGAACGCGAGCCCCGCGGAATCGCGATCGGTCGATGAGGCCGAACCGGTCGAAAAATGATCGCCGGCGCCGACGACGAGCGTTCCGACAATCGGCACGCGGCGAAGGGCGCCTTCGATGCGACGACGCTGCGCGACGAGCCAATCCTTTGTTTCCTGGAGTCGGAGCGTACGGCTTACGACGTCCAGGTTTCGGCGCTCCGCTTGTGTCATGAGCGCGGTCATGCAAGCCATCGCGGAAGGCAGAGCCCGATCCACAGCCGCAAAGAGAGACGACCGCAATGTCGACAAACGGGCGACGCGCTCTTCGTTCTGATTCAAGACCTGGTTGGCCGCATCGGCGACAACACTCAGGAGCCGCAAGGACCGGTCGGGCGGTGGGCGGTTGGCATATTCGACGACGTCGTCGAGCGTGCCCGGCGCGAAGCGGCAAAGCCCCCGACCACGCCGAAACTCCAGGATCGACATACCCGAACAATCGAGGCGCTTCGCCTGCTGTTCGAGCGCAGCCGCCGCGTCCGGACCGAGCGCGCCTTCCTGCGTTCTGTTGAACAGGACCATGCGCTCCTGGCCGAGACCGACGGATTCGGACCGAAGCTTGCCGATGGATTGCCGGTCATACCATCGCTCGTGGTCGACGACGATGATCAGCCGATCAAACCAAGCGAGCTGTCCCAGCAGCACGTCGCCCTCGCGCCTCGCCGCCTCGGACGTGAAGTCGGGCGTGTCAAACAGCAGCACGTCGGCGAGGGCGTCGACGTGATGGAACCCGATATGCAACGCGTCCTTTGCACCGACCGCGTCGCTATCGAGATCGACAAAGTTGCGATGGAGCCCGGGCATGAGCACGTCGTCGTCGAGCAGCTTCTCCACAAGAGTCCGATTGCGCTCGTGCGCGAAAAGTATGGGTCCGAGCGTGCAATGGCCCCTTGCCGTGATGCGGCTTGCCCTTCGCCCGTCGAGAAGGTTGTTGAACACCGTGCTCTTGCCCGACGACGCCCCTCCGACGATTGCCACAAGCGGAAGGGCGGGCGCGCCGGCCATCCGATAACGCAGACAATGGACCGCCTGCTGCGCCGACGTCGGCCAGTCGAAATGCCAAGCGGTGCGCAGACGATCACCCGAGTGGGCGATGACTTCGAGCGCGGTGCGGGCGTTCTCTTGCATGGAGGGGGATTCTCGGGTGGGTCGATTCTATTCGTCGAACGGCCGGGCGCCGAGAATCGGCACGTGTCAGGCGTTACGCCGCTTTGGCCGTCCGTTGTCGACCGTTCCGGTCGCGTGGCCGTGCGAACGGGTATGCAGGCCCATTCGACGGGAAAGAGGGGCCGAACCCCAATGACGGCCAACGGACACCGATGCGCGCGGCGAAACGGTCGGCAACCCGATCGCACGAAAGCCGCGACCTATCAGTCCGTTGAAGGAGCCTGTCCGACCGACTTTCCACTCGGTCAAGCGTCGCTCGCAGCCCGTAAACGACCGACTCGAAAGTCGGTCCCACAAGACACGCTGTTCTTCAACGGGCTGCTATGCCTGGGTAATCCGGAGTATCTCAACGTCCGGATAATTGGCATGTTGGGTGGCCATTCGCCTGGCCTCCTCCGCGTCGTTTGCATAGATTCGGTACAGTTTGACGGCGCCGGGTTTCTTGGTGCCCGGAAGCTTGTATTTGTAGTAGACTATGTACGCTCTCATCGAACTCCACTGGTGGCACTAGAATCCTAACAGTCCAATCGGCTCGTGACGGCGGCCGCAAAACAACAGTCGCACTTTTGGCAAGGCGCTTGGGCTTTGAAGCGGTCTCGACTTGCCGCCGTAGCGAGTCCGACCCGGATTTCAGCCGGGTACGTTGCCCTTGCCGGCGTCCGCGAGCCGCAGCGGAGTATACCCGTTCGGAGTTGGCTCACAAAACCTGTTGCTGTGCGCTCCCGTTCGCGCTCCACAGATTTCCCGTGACAATGGAAATCTCGCTGGCGGTGTTTCCAAGCGTCCGCAGACCGGCATGGAATATTCGGTTGGTACGGGCTTCGCGGAGGAGGCGACAATCGCCGTTCCGCGGAAAAATGTTGGTCAACCGTCTTCGGGGAAATCGGACCGACGGGTTTTCCCATGCAACGACGCCTTCGCACTATGGACAGCCGTTGGCGTACTACTTGCGGACGATTCGAGAGATGGTGTAGGTCACCCGGCCTGCCCGCACACAATTGTCGTGCATGCGGCGAAACGATGCCGTGGTGCGACCAACACGTACGACCGCGGAAGCCGGTCACAGTCGCGAGCCGGCTTACCCGATGGTGGCCGCATGTCGATACAGGAGGGGCCGAGCGTTGCGTTGTGAACGGGCATTCTTGATGGTCCGACGGCGCGACGCTAACATCCCGTGTGCTGATGGTCCGGGAAACTCCGGTTCCACCGCACGCGTTGGTGATCCGGTGCGATCGGCAGCACAGGCGGATTGATAGAAATCAGGGCGCAACGGTTTGCCGCGGGCTTTACAAAGGGCGCGGGGGCGGGGCGCACGCGCTGGATTGACCCGCGACGACCAGGAGGCGAGGTAATATGTTCGAGCGATTTACGGACAGGGCACGGAAGGTAATGGCGTTGGCCAATCAGGAGGCTCAGCGCTTCAACCACGAGTATATCGGTACTGAGCACGTGCTCCTCGGTCTGGTCAAGGAGGGTTCCGGTGTCGGCGCGAACGTCCTCAAGAACCTGGACGTGGACCTGCGCAAGGTGCGCCTCGAGGTCGAGAAGCTGGTCAAGAGCGGCCCCGAAATGGTCACGATGGGCAAGCTCCCGCAAACACCCCGGGCCAAGAAGGTGATCGAATACGCGATCGAGGAAGCGCGCAACCTCAACCACAACTACGTAGGCACGGAACATCTGTTGCTCGGGCTGCTCCGCGAGCAGGATGGTGTCGCCGCGCAGGTGCTCATGAACCTGAGTCTCAAACTCGAGGACGTGCGCGAAGAGGTGTTGAACCTCCTCGGAGCGAGCATCGATGAGGCGGAAGATGGTGTCGGCGGTCCAACGAGTTCCGAGCACAAGAAAGGCAAGAGCAAGACCCCGGCGCTCGATTCGTTCGGGCGGGATCTCACGGATATCGCCAAAGCGGGGAAGCTCGACCCCGTCATCGGGCGGGCACGGGAGATCGAGCGGATCGTTCAGATCCTCTGCCGTCGCCAGAAGAACAACCCCGTGCTGCTCGGTGAGGCCGGTGTCGGCAAGACGGCGATTGTCGAGGGGCTGGCACAACAGATCGTCGACAACGAGATACCCGAGCTGCTCGCGGGCAAGCGAATCGTCGTACTCGATCTGGCGATGATGGTCGCCGGGACGAAGTATCGCGGTCAGTTCGAGGAGCGGATCAAGGCGGTGATGAACGAGGTTCGCCGGGCGGGCAACGTCATCCTTTTCATCGACGAGCTTCACACGCTCGTGGGCGCCGGCGGCGCGGAGGGCGCCATCGACGCGTCCAACGTCCTGAAACCAGCGCTTTCCCGCGGGGAGATACAGTGCATCGGGGCGACGACGCTGGACGAGTATCGCAAGTACATCGAGAAGGACGCCGCCCTCGAGCGGCGGTTTCAGCAGATCATCGTCGAGCCGCCGAATCGCGACGAGACGATCGAAATCCTCAAAGGGCTGCGCGACCGATACGAGGCGCACCACCGTGTTCGCATTACCGACCAAGCGATTATTCAAGCGGTGGATCTTTCCACACGGTACGTCTCCCGTGTACAGCCCGACAAGTCGATCGACGTGATGGACGAGGCCGGGGCACGCGTTCGGCTCAAGTCGATGACGAAGCCACCGGACCTCACCCAGCTCGAGAAGGAACTCGAGAAGCTCAACGCGGAGAAAGACGAGGCGGTCAAGAACGCCGACTATGAGCGGGCCGCGCAGATGCGCGACAAGATGGAGTCCATCAAACTCAAGAAAAAGGCTCTGCACAAGGAATGGCGCGATCGGAACAAGGAGATCGACGGCGTGGTCGACGAGGAGGTCATCGCCGAGGTCATGAGTACGATGACCGGCATTCCTCTTACCCGCATGGGCAAGGACGAGATCGAAAAGCTGCTCAAGCTCGAGGATGAACTGCACAAAAAAGTGGTCAGCCAGGACGAAGCGGTCAGCGCCATCGCGAGGGCGGTCCGCCGCAGTCGCAGCGGTCTGAAGGATCCCAATCGCCCGATGGGCAGCTTCGTGTTCGTCGGTCCGTCCGGTGTCGGCAAGACCTACCTGGCGAAGTGTCTCTCCGAGTTTTTGTTTGGTAATTCCGACGCGCTCGTCATCCTCGACATGTCCGAGTACATGGAAAAGCACAACGCGTCGCGGCTCATCGGCGCCCCCCCCGGTTACGTCGGGTACGAGGAGGGTGGGCAGCTCACCGAGCGCATCCGCCGGCGACCCTATTCCGTCATCCTGCTCGACGAGATCGAGAAGGCGCATCCCGACGTGTTCAACATGTTGCTGCAGATCATGGAAGAAGGCCGACTGACCGACTCCTACGGACGGCACGTCGACTTCAAGAATACGATCCTGATCATGACGAGCAACGTGGGCGCCCACAAGATCACGCACCAGGAAGAGTTCGGTTTTCAGAAGCGCGACGAAAACTGGACCTATGAGCGGATGAAGGAGACGCTCAAGGATGAGCTCGAGAACACCTTCCGCCCTGAGTTCATCAACCGGATCGACGAGATCGTCGTGTTCCACAAACTCACCCACACGGAATTGGTTCAGATTGTGGATCTCGAGTTGGCGAAGCTGGCGTCGCGGATGCGCCAGAAGGACTTGGATCTCGAGGTCACGCGGGAAGCCAAGGACTACCTCATCGAACACGGGACCGACGAAAAGTTCGGTGCGCGGCCTCTTCGCCGGGCGATCGAGCATCACCTGGAAGACGCGCTGTCCGAGGCCATGCTACGCGGCGATTTCGACGGTAAGAACAAGGTCATCGCATCGATCAAACCGCCGGCGACGGATGACGACTTGCCCATGCTCCTGTTGGAGGGCATTGTCGTCGAGGAAGAAGAGGCCGAGCCGGTCGCGGCATCTCATTCGGACGAGACCTAGAGAATGTCTCCGAAGCGGTGAACACCTCGGACGGAGCGCTGTACGGGTCGCGAGAAACCGAGCCGCGACCGTGAGGGAGTGGTTTTGCACCCTTCAAAGGGGATCGCTTCCCGGTGGGCGCGGCTCGGAAAGAGGGTTGTTGACCGCGCTCTTATGAGGGCGGGGCTACCTGCGACTTGGCCCACGATCATGGATACCTTCCCTTGGCCGCCGGACAAGAAAAGGTGTCAGGAAGGAATGGTACTGCCGCTGTTTTCATGGGTGTTATGGCGATTTTGCTCCGATCATTTCTGCGCGCGCTTGGGCACGCGGTTTGGTCAGTAGGTCGTGCGGTTTCGGACGGCGCTTGACGGCGCGCGGCTCGATGCGTCCGGGTCGGTTGCCCACCACGTGCTCTGCCAGGCTGACCGAGGCGGCGTCGATCAGAAGCGCGGCCAGGGCATCGTCGCTCAACACGATGACCAGCCAGTTCGCGGCGATGGATTGCACGGCGGCGGTGAAACTCAACGCGCGCGGTGACACGCCCGCCTTCTGCGCCGATTGCAATAGGGTCTGACGGATCAAATTGTAGGCCAACAGGCAGGTCCACATCTCCTTGCGAACCATCTCCGGCGTCTTGCAACGCAAGATGTCCATGCCCATCGTGATCTTGATGGCCCGAATGTCCAACTCCGCCAGCCAACGATGGTGGTACAATTCGGCGATGTCGCCCTTCGGATACGCTGCCGCGTTCGTCAACGTAGTTACCA
>JADFHG010000142.1 GCA_022567365.1 Planctomycetota bacterium
GCAGGCAGCTCGGGTATTTCCACGTGATAGCCGATCCCGTCTCGACCTGCGTCCATGAAATGTGCGAACGTCGTCCCAGGCATTTGCCGCGCTTGGTCACGAAGTTGTATATGCCCCCGACGCCGTCCTTGTCCCCGGGATACCAGTTTTGCACGGTGGAGTATTTGATCGTCGCGTCATCGAGCGCGATCAATTCGACGACTGCGGCGTGAAGCTGGTTCTCGTCGCGCATCGGCGCCGTGCAGCCTTCGAGATAGCTCACGTAGCTTCCCTCGTCGGCGATGATCAGCGTCCGCTCGAACTGCCCGGTCGAGGCGGCGTTGATTCTAAAGTACGTCGAGAGCTCCATCGGGCAATGACAACCCTTGGGCACGTAGACGAACGAACCATCCGTGAAGACGGCCGAATTCAGCGTGGCGAAGAAGTTGTCGGAATAGGGCACGACCGAGCCGAGCCATTTCCGCACGAGGTCGGGATGCTCCTGAACCGCCTCGGAAAACGGACAGAATATGATGCCGAGTTCCGCCAGCTTTTCTTTGAACGTCGTCGCGACCGATACGCTGTCAAATACGGCGTCTACCGCGACGCCCGCGAGCACGGCGCGCTCCTCGAGTGGAATGCCCAGCTTTTCGTACGTTTCGAGCAGCTTGGGGTCGACGTCGTCGAGGCTCTTGGGACGATCCTTGTCCTGTTTCGGGGCCGAGTAGTAGATGATCTTCTGGTAGTCGATCGGCGGGTATTTTATGTTCGCCCACGTCGGCTCCGTCATCGTCAACCAATGTCGATACGCCTTGAGTCGCCACTCGAGCAGCCACTCGGGCTCGTTCTTCTTGGCTGAAATGTGCCGGATGACGCCTTCGTTCAACCCGGGCGGGATGGTGTCGGCCTCGATGTCCGTCACGAAGCCGTACGCGTAGTCCTGCTGGGCCCATCGTTCGATTGTCTCGGTTGCTTCCGCCATTGAGGTGCCGCTCCCTTTATACGGAGAAACTGCTGCCGCAGCCGCACGAACTCGTTGCGTTGGGATTGTTGAACACGAAACCCCGACCCATCACCTCGTCCTTGAAGTCGATCGTGGTGCCGTCCAGATACTGCGCGCTGATCGGGTCGCAAATGACGTTGATCCCGTGCATGTCCCACGCGGTATCGTTGTCGCCCTTCGTTTCCGTCAGGTCGAGCGAGTAGCTAAACCCGCTGCAACCGCCGCCTTTGACGCCGACGCGCAGGAAGAACTCCTTTGGTTTATCACCGTTTTCCGTCGACTGGCCGTCCTGTCGTTCTATGAGTTGCTTGACTTCCCGCGCCGCGATTTCCGTCAATATAATGGCCATGTGAAAGCACTCCTTGTTCTAGTTGTCGGCGATGTTTCGTTCGCCGCGGTCCGAGGTCGCCAATCCCAATTTCGTCCCCGCGCGCCAAGCCCGGTGATCGGCACCCGCTTCCGCTTGTGTCGTCGGGGCCGCCACGGTGATCCCGATCGGCGCGGAGTCGAACGCAATATTCGCCAACGTCACCCGTCCGAAAACATCCCGCACGATGCCGTGTATGCGTCGCACCGCCCCCTTGATACCGCAGCCGTCCAAGATTTCGCACGGAATCGTACGGTCCGCCTCTCCAACGCTTTCGTCCACACCGCAGCATACCGTGAGCCGAAACGGACCCTCGATCGCCTCGATTAGATCGACGAGACTGATCTCCTCCGGCGGCTTGGTCAGGCCATACCCGCCGTACGCGCCGCGCGTCGATTCCACGAGGCCCCCGTGCAGCAGCAGCCGCATCACCTTCGTCATGGCTGGGACCGGAAGACCGACGCTCTCCGCAATCACGCGAACGCTAATGTTCTCGGGCGCGCGTTTCGCCAATACCGCCATAGCGACCAGGGCGTAGTCCGTCATGCGGGTCAGCGAGAACATTCTTGCCGTGCACCTTCTTTTTCAGTGTCGATGTATTTCGCGTGGGCTGTTCGAAGCCCTTACCCCGAAAATGACCGTCCCTGAAACAGCAGAGCCAGAACCGGTCGAAAACGCGGCGCCGATGCGTCCGCTCCTGATACCGATATCGGACCGATACGGTTCTATATAGGTATATAACACTAATTTGGTCATATTTCAACCCCTTTCCCCGGCGATTGCGCGGAAAGGCGATTTTTTTTCGGTCGGGGCGGCGGGCTGCCCGCTTCCGGACTACGTCCGAGTAACGGTCGGTGGTCTCTTGATCTCGCCGGAACGCGGCTCTCCAGCACTTGGCCACACGCATTGATTCGCGGACGCCCGACCAGCGAAACGACCAACGGCGGTGACCCCGGCGGATGCCCAACCAATGGCGAACCGCGTCAACCCGCCGAATCGTCATCGAGACCGGATACGACCATGTCCGTTTCGTCGGGTTGCCCGATGGCGTCGCCCAACCGGCGATCTCCAAGAAGACGCACCAAGGTAGACCAGAGGTATGTCCGGCAGCGGCCCATAACGAGTACGTGTTTCGCGCGTAGCGGCCGCCCCCCGCGGCGGCCGTAGAAGTTCGCCGGTGCTTCACATGCCCATGTCCGCCTCGGGGGGGCGGATGCTAGCGTGCGTTTGTGGCAAACCGCTAAACACGTATCATGACCGGCTGGCGGAGGCATGGGGCGCACAATGCGCAGCCCTATTTCAGACGCGACGTGTCGAGAAATTGCGGCGATCGCGTCTCTTGGAGTTTGGCCGTGTGCGCACGCGCGCGGCCGCCCCACGTCCGCCGATATTACCGCGCGCGAGGTACGTCAAGACTGGAGTACCGTCGTCGAACGACGCCATGGCCTCCAACACTCAAGGATGCCGAGCGCGGCGACGATACGCTGTGTGAGGCTGTGGGTCTCCTCCCGTAAGGGTGGACAGCCTTTTACGGGGGATCCGGGTTTCGGCGAGCTCGGATTCCCTTTTTTTGCGCGCTGGTGGTCGCGTTCGAACGGCGAGGACGCTGCTCCGGCCACTCCGACACCATGCCGCTTGATGATGCAGACGGGTCGCCGGCGGGTTCGCCGCTCACCTCGTGCAGTGTTTCAGAATTGGGGGGGGCGTATCCTGATCCGAACCGCGACCGTTAGGGAGCGGCTTGACGAATACAAGCACGACCCCTTCCTCACGGTTGGGGTTCGGATAAGAGCCCATTTGGCTGAATCGCCATGCTAGCGCCGCGGCACTTTGCTATTCAGCAAGCCCGCCGATCTTGCCCGCGGATTCAAGCATCTCGCAAAGCGCGACCGTGGCCTCCTGCGGCGACATTTTTGACGTATCGATGATCATTTCCGCCTTGTCGGGCGCTTCGTACGGGGCATCGATTCCGGTGAAGCCCTTGATTTCGCCTGCCCGCGCCTTCTTGTAGAGGCCCTTTGGGTCGCGCTCTTCGCACACCGCGAGCGGCGTATCGCAGAAGACCTCGAAGAAGTTCCCCTCGCCGACCGTTTCACGAGCGGCATCGCGATCGGCCTTATAGGGGCTGATGAACGCGGTCAAGGTGATGACACCGGTGTCGATGAAGAGCGCGCCGACCTCCGCGATGCGCCGGATGTTCTCCGTGCGATCTTCGGCACTGAAACCGAGGTTCTTGTTGAGACCGTGGCGGATGTTGTCGCCGTCGAGCACGTAGGCCAAATGCCCCCTCTGTATGAGCGCGTGCTCCAGGGTGTAGGCAATCGTGCTCTTGCCCGAGCCGCTCAGTCCGGTAAACCAGATGAGCGCGCCCTTCTGGTTCAGCATCTTCTCCCGCTCCTCGCGGCCTACGTGCCCTTCGTGCCACGTGATGTTCGTGGCCTTGATCTTCGTCACTGTTCGCTCCTATCAACCGTCGGTTTCGAATAACAACGGAGGCGAGTATAGCGAACGCCGCGGCGGATTGCGACCGCGGCACCCACCTCGTTCAAATCGGACATGGAGGTGTCGAACGGGCCGGGACCGCGGCACCGGCGGCGCGTCTTGCGCGGCCGCTCGCCGGCGACCCGCGCGGGGCAGCGCCTGTCGGCGCGTGCGATCCGGTCAAACGGCGTGTCCCATCGTGTTGGCGGACATCGGCATCAAGGTGTACAGTATGCGCCTAATGCCCATCGTACTTCGCAATGTTCGTCTGGAACTCGACGAGCCGGAGGAGCAACTGCTTCAATACGCTGCAAAGCGGCTCCGCGTTCCGCCGGAGTCCATTCGGGCGTGGTCCATCGTGCGGCGGTCGCTGGACGCGCGGCGGCGGGACGACATTCATTTTCGTTATCACCTCGAGCTGGCGATCAATGAACCGCCCCGAGCCGAACGTAGGCGAATCAGCCACCTGCGAGCCAACGAAGCGGCATGGCTCGAACCCGTGCCTCGGCGCCTGCCGCGTCCGGGCAAGCAGCCCCTTCCGCATCGACCGACGATTATCGGATTCGGACCGGCCGGCATGTTCGCCGCGCTGCGGCTGGCCGACTACGACTACAAACCGATCGTGCTCGAGCGCGGCAGGGAGGTCCGCCGCCGCCATCGCGACGTGATGCAGCGATTTTATCGCGAGCGCGACTTCGATCCGAATTCCAACTTGCTGTTCGGCGAGGGAGGCGCGGGCACCTACAGCGACGGAAAACTCTACACGAGGGTGAACAATCCGCTCGTGCGCACCGTCCTGGAGATGTTCTACCAGAACGGCGCCGACCCCGATATTCTCGTCGATGCGCGTCCGCATATCGGCAGTGATCGGCTGCCCCGCGTCTGTTGGCGAATACGTGACCGCATCATCGCATTGGGTGGCGAGGTCCGTTTCGAGAAATGTGTCGAGGACATTCGAACGGACGACGGCGGATTGTCGGCCCTGTGCATTCAAGGCGGATGGATGGACGTCGGCCCCACGGTGGTTGCGATAGGCCATTCGGCTCGCGATACCGTTACCATGTTGGCGCGGCGCGGTGCGCGGTTCGATCCGAAACCGTTTCAAATCGGCGTGCGCATCGAGCATCCTCAGGTGATGGTTGACGATTGGCAGTACGGTGCCTGTGCCGGTCACCGCAGGCTCGGTCCCGCCGAATACCATATGGTCGCGAAGGGTGCGGCGGGGGAATCCGGCGATCTGTTCAGCTTCTGCATGTGTCCGGGCGGGGAGATCCTCCCGACCAATGAATCGCCGGGATTGATCGCCACCAACGGCGCTAGTCGGGCAGACCGCCCGGGGCGCTTCGCAAACAGCGGGCTGGTCATCACGGTCGATCCCAAAAGCCTCGGCGTGGACGCGCTCGGGGCGATTGAATACCAGCGGCGGTGGGAGGAGAAGGCGTTCAAGGCGACGGGCGCATCCTATCGCGTGCCGGCGCAGCGTGCGACCGACTTTCTCGCGTGCAGATCCTCGGACGGCGCATTGGAAACGAGCTACCCACTGGGCGGGCAATGGACGTCGATCCGCGACGTCATTCCACGGAGCGTCGCGGTGGCGCTGGAACGCGGTCTCGTCATGCTCGGCGCCCGGTTCCCCGGTTTCGACGGCGGCGAGGCGATTATCACGGCACCGGAAACCCGGGCGAGCGCTCCCTTCAGGCTGGTCCGCGACCCGGACGCTCGAACCGCCGTCGGGATCGACAACCTCTATCCGGTCGGAGAGGGGGCCGGATACGCGGGTGGGATCATCAGTGCGGCCGTTGACGGCATCAGGACCGCGGATGCAATCATCGAACGCTATGCGCCGCCGAGCGCGCAGACTTGACAATTCGCGGCACCGCCGAGTGCGCTGACTTGACAATTCGCGCCCGGTCGGCTCTATTCGGCCGCGCGACGCCGCTCGCGGACGGGGCCTGCCGGTCCCTCATCCGAAACGCAACCGCAGGCACCTCGGTGGATTCTCAGCCGTGGGTGAACCAACACGAAAGACACTTGATATGACGTTAGAGCAAGGACGAACACACTCGATTGGGTCGATCCGCGCCTTCATGATTGCGATGCAGGTTGTCGCGGCCGGCAGTTGGTTGGGGTGCAACGTGACGGTGTCGAGCGAGCCCGAGACCGCGGAGATAGCGAGTGTCACCGGGTTGGCATATAGCGACGACGGCGAGCTGTTCGTCTCGGACTTCGCCGGCGCGGTACACGTCATCGACCGCGACGGCGACGTCGTGAGGACCATTGCCATCGATGACGCCCGGCCGACGACCATCGCCGTGAGCGATCCCGCGTCGGCGATGGCCATTGGTGACGAGACAGGGGCGGTGCATCTCCTCTCGCTCGCCGGGCAATCGATCGCGACGACGTCCCCCTTGGAGGGAGCGATTACGGCGCTTGCGGTTGGAATCAGTCTGGGCGTGCCTTCCGTGGCCGCCGCCCACGACGGAGGATCGATATCGGTTCACCGTTTCGACACCGGCGCTGCCGTCGGTGGTCTGCTTCGCGGGCACGTCGGCGCGGTGACCGGCGTTGTATTCGGCCCACCGGGCAGCGCTGTCGAGGACAATCTGTATGCCGTCGGTGAAGATGGTTCGCTGAAGACCTTTGCGGCCGACGCATCGAGCGTGTCGGCGGTTTCGAGTGTCGTGGCGAGCGACAGCCCCCTCGGCGCCGTCGCGATCAATCGGGAGGGCACCCTGCTCGCGACCGCCGGGGACGACGCAGTGGTGCGACTTTGGACGTTGCCCGAACTCGAACTGATCCGCCAGTTCTCGTCGATTTCAACGGCCACTATCATTGCATTCAGCCCGGCGGGTGACGTATTGGCAACGGCCGGGGCGGGGACGATCGTGCGGATCTTCTCGGTCGAAAGCGGCGCGGATGAACCCCTGCACGTCTTCGGCAAGCATGATCACCGTGTTTCCGCGGTCGCGTTCGATCCGGACGTGGATAGTTCGGCGATCGCGAGCGGCGACGTCGCCGGAACCGTCAGGCGATGGAACTACATTACGGGCAGCACCCTGGCGAAGACCGACTAGTGCCGCGTCACGCATGATTCGAGGGGTAGTCCCGACGCGTGGCCCACCTCTTCAGAGGTGGGGGGGGACACGAATGGTCTGCCGATTCGTGTCCCCCACGGCTAAAGCCATGGGCCACCCAACCCCTCAGTTGATGGCTGCCGGAGCACTAGAGTGTGTGCAAAAACCCTCTCTGGGGGCTGCGCCCGGCTGGCAGGCAGGCTCGCCGGTGCCAGTGCCGGGGAAGCGACCCCTGGCGAAGGGCGCAAAACCGCTCCCTCACGGTCGCGGCTCAGTTTCTCGCGACCCATCCGCCCCTCAACCGCTAACCGCTGGAACCGCCACGGACCCCGTTAGAATCCGCCGCTGCGTTTCAACTTGCCCGCACACACGGGCAGATGTACAATTGCAATGAATCGTTGATGGACCCGCGTGGTATACGACCACCGATCGCGAGACCAGGAATATGACTAACACCCACCACCCACAAGCACTCACGCGCCGCGGCAACCGATGGGGGAATGAGCGCCGATTGGGCGCTGCGACCCTGCGGGTCCTGATGGTGCTCGCGGGGTTGGCATTCGTCTCGCTTTCGTACGCCTCGCGGCTGCACGGCCAGGCCAACGATCCGTCCGAGGATGCGCCGCCCGCGAGGTCCGAGGGTGCTCCGCCTACGGCGAACGAATCGTCGGTGGAGTCTCCGCCTGCGCCTTCGTCGGTGACGATCGGCGCGGTGCTTTCCATCCACGGCGACATCCGCGGAATCATGAAGACCAGCCTCGAGCGTCGGATCGCCGAGGCCCGCGAGGCGGGTGCCGACGTCATCATCTTCGACATGGACACGCCCGGTGGGCTTGTATCGACCACGATCGAGATCAACGACATCATTCGGAATCTCGTCGATATCAAGACGGTCGCATGGGTGAGCCCCAGGGCCTTGTCAGGTGGATCAGCGATTGCGGTTGCCTGCGACGAGATCGTCATGGCACGTTCCTCGCGGGTCGGCGACCCCCAGGTGAACTTCGGCGGATCAAACGGCCTCGAAGCCATTCCCGACGCGCTCAAGGGCAATGTCAACACCGCAGTCGTCGATGAGTTTCTCACGTCGGCGACCCTCAACGGCCATAGTGAAGTGCTTTGCGAGGCGTTTGTCGATTCAAAACGCGAGGTCTGGTGGCTGGAGAACGTCGAGACGGGCAAGCGGGAATTCGTGTTCCAGGAGGCAAGTTCGACAGAATGGAAACTCGTCGATTCGTACTTCGACGTCGTTTTGAACCGCAACGTCAAACTCTCGCAGCCGGTAGTGGGCTCCGACCTCCCGCTGGGAATGTCGGGTGGCAGAGCAGTTGCCTTCGGGCTCGCGAGTGGCATCGTGGTCGATGAGCAGGACTTGCGCGAGCGCTACGGCCTGACCGAGGTCATCTACATCGGCGATACGCCAGCGGACAAGGTCGCGCTGAATCAGTCCACTGTCGAGTCGA
>JADFHG010000143.1 GCA_022567365.1 Planctomycetota bacterium
ACGCTTGAACCTCATCACTACCGAGGGCGAGTACACATTTCGAGTGAATCCAAGAAACTTCTCTGGCGACCGCATCATTCGTGCGCCACCACGAGAGTACCAGCAGTTGCGTAACGCAGTAACCAGCGCAATACCGTCAAGCATGCTACATCGGTAGGGTTTTGGGTGCGTTGCGCTGTAAACGGGAAACGCCGGGTAGTAGTAAACAAGGAGAATATAATGCGATTGACCGTTTGTGTTGTCACTCTTGCGATTGCCGTTCTTCTTGTGGAGAAACAGGGGACAGTCACCGGTTTTCGTGGGCACGATCGTCATTTATAGGTGACTGTCCCCGGTTCCCCGGTTCCCCCCGGTTCCCGACCTGGATTTTGTAGCCCTGAGCTTTCGATGGGCTGATCGCACCGAGCGTTTTCGTGCGCTGCTCACCCCTCCAGTAGAATTGGATCAAGTACTTTCTTCCACGTTTCTTCAGACTCGCCAACTCACGCGCCCTCGATTCGATGTTCGTTCCGGCGTCCCGAGGTCCGTGTCGCCACTCCGGGCTATCCAAGGACCATCGCTACACCGCTACACTACGATTATTTGGTAGACCGCGCAAATAGAAATTCGGCCGCGAATACGCATCGTTGGTTTTCGCGTAATGAGGAGTATTCCGCGTTCACCTACTACGTTGGCAACCGTTTGATTCAACGATCTGGAGGGCAGCGAATAAGGTTAAGGCAACGCGTGCATGGTTTGGTTGGGCCGTACTGTTTTCCATGGATTCGCGGCGGGCAACGCAAGGGCCATACGAGGACTAAACAAGGGCCATGCAAGGACCCGCCGATTCGGAGCTACTCGCGTCTCGCCAAGGACACATGGACGAACATCGCCGCTCACGATATCGAAAACGTAGATTTCGCAAAGAAATGAAGATCGTCCCCGTCAGGATTCGAACCTGAAACCTTCGGCTTCGGAGGCCGACGCGCTGTCCAATTGTGCCACGGGGACCGTGTTCGTTTGCAAAGCAGCATGGTTGAAGAATGTGCGGCACGGCCCAATCGCCCGTGCGTGGATCAGCATCGGGTCGGCCACCGGCTTGCCGGGTTCGCTGGCGGGTGCTGGTGCCTCACCGACGAAATCGACTTCTTCAACACCGTGGCAGCTTAGGCTCGTCGAGCGGGCTGTCAACGCTCGCGTGGCGAGCGGCGCGGCGGCATATCGGACCTTGCTTGATGGATTCTCGCCGAATACAATCTACCTGCGATCCAGCGGGATCAACGGCATCCGACCCGCAAGCCGCCGACAAGCCGGCTGACCAGTGGGCGTTTCCAGTGTTCGGTCGATCCCGCCGCCTCGAGGAGTACTTGAACCGGGATGCGTACCAAGCCCGATCAACAGCATAAGGCCAAGAACGATCGCACGGACCTGCGCGAACGGGTTGCGGCAGTCCTCGAGTCACTGCGGCCTATGGTTCGCGCCGACGGCGGCGACATCGAGCTCGTGGACGTAGACGAGGAAGGTGTCGCGCACATACGGCTGCTCGGTGCATGCGTCGGCTGCCCGTCAAGCGAGATGACGCTGACGATGGGCATCGAACGAACCCTCCGGGAACGGGTGCCCGAGGTGACCCGTGTGGTCTGCGCTTGACGGCCGCCACAGGGGGCGGCCGCTACTTTTTCCACAGGGGGCGGCCGCTACTTTCTCCACGGCGGGGCGGCCGCTACTTTCTCCACGGGGGCGCACGCTAGTACCGTGTTTAGCAAGTTTCACGACTACCTGAGCCGCATGCTTCAGCTTGCGCGATCTAGGGAATTCAAATCACGGTCACTAGCATTCGTGACATCGCGCGGGCTGAAGCCCGCGGCTCGGGGGAGAATCATAGTCGCAGGACATATGAAACACGATGCTACCTGCTTCACGGTAGGCGGCCGCCGCTTCTTCAACGGGCTTCGGACCGTCCGCACTGCGGCCTTTGTTGACCCGCCCACGGTGTTGTCGTTGAGACCCGGTGCGGTCAAGTCGTGAACCAACGTCTGCATGAAGGTCGCCGGGCGTGCGATCCGAATCCTATGTCGCCGACCAACCCACGCGATTCGCATACCGAATCATCCTCAACGCCTCTGCTCACGTTCATCCTCGGCTGCACGGGGTGCGGGAAGGGATCGCTCGGGCGCGAACTCGCGAAGCGAACCGGCGGTGAGATCATCAGCATCGATTCAATGAAGGTCTACCGGCGGATGGACGTGGGCACCGCGAAGCCGTCGGCGGCGCAGCGCGCCGAGTTTCGCTATCACCTGATCGACGTCGTCGAACCGAGTGAGGAGTTCTCCGTTGGTTGCTACGTCGAATTGGCGGAGCGGGCCATCGCCGATATCCATGGCCGCGGCCGCCCGATTTTCATCGTCGGGGGGACGCCGATGTACATCAAGGCCCTCGGCGAGGGGTTGTTTGACGGCCCGCCCGCTGACGCAGCCATCCGTGAGCGCCTCCGCGACGAGGCGGTCGCCACGGGCAACACACCCCTGCACGATCGGCTGAGGCGCGTCGATCCGAGTGCGGCCGACCGTATTCACGTGAATGACCTGAGACGCATCGTCCGCGCGCTCGAGGTGTTCGAGCTGACCGGAACGCCGCTGACCGAGTTTCAAACGCAATGGGACGGTCGGTTGCGTGATCGGTGCGTGTTCTTCGGCCTGCGGAGGGAGCGTGCGGACCAGAACCAGCGGTGCAACACCCGCGTAAGGCGTATGGTCGATGGCGGTCTCGTCGACGAGGCCAAGTCGCTGCTGGCGGAATCCGAGCCGCTGAGCGAGACGGCCCGCAAGGCCGTAGGGTACGCGGAGATCTTCGAATACCTCGCGGTCGGTGGTTCGCTTGCGGAGACGATCGAAAAGATCAAAATCAATACGCGTCGTTTGGCGAAGTCCCAGCGAACGTGGTTCAAGCGATTTCGCCAAACGGAGTGGATCGATCTGGCGGCGGATGCCGACATGGCCGATGTGGCGTACGATCTGATCAACCGGCGGGGCGCATTGTGGTCGGCGTAACCGAAATGACGAATTGGGCGGTCGACTTGATCGACGTCCGCAAAACGTACCGCAAGACGGTGCAGGCGCTGCGCGGTGTCAACGTTCAGGTCGGGCGCGGCGAGATATTCGGCCTGCTCGGTCCCAACGGCGCCGGCAAGAGCACGCTCGTCAAGATCATGATGACGGTTGTCCGGGCGGACCACGTGCTCGGTACGATCCTGGGCAGACCCATCGGCAACCGCGGCAAGCTCGCGAGAATCGGCTACCTGCCGGAGAACCACCGGTTCCCCGGATACCTGACCGGCGCGCAATTGCTCGATCATTACGCCGCGCTCGCCAAAGTGCCGCGACCGCGCAGGCGCGAGTCGGCGCCGCGACTGCTCGAACGCCTCGGTCTGTCGCGGTGGGCGAATATGCGTGTGCGCGAATACTCCAAGGGCATGATGCAGCGACTTGGGCTGGCTCAGGCCCTGATGAACGATCCGGACCTTCTGATCCTCGACGAGCCTACGGATGGTGTTGATCCGGTCGGCAGAAGGGAGATTCGCGAGCTTCTCGTCGAGATGAAACAATCGGGGAAGACCGTGTTTCTCAATTCGCACCTGCTCAGCGAGCTGGAAATGGTGTGCGACCGCGTGGCGATCCTGGTGGGGGGGATGGTCGCCCGGCAGGGCACGCTGTCGGAACTGACCGAACACACCATCGAGTACCGCATCAGCTTCACCGGTGATGCGTCGGCACTGCGGGGCGATATCGAATCCGTCGGCGCGACCATTGCCGACGGCGAGATCACGATTGCCGGACATGACTCGGGCAAGGTGAACCGCGTCATCGATCTACTGCGGAGCAAGAACCTACAGATCGAATCGGTCGAACCCCACCGCTTCAGCCTGGAAGATATCTTCGTCGAGACGATGGAGGGGACGGCGATCACGCCGGAGGCCGTGCCGGTGGCGAGACCGGTGGGCGAGTGAGGGGCGGCGACGCGGCAGGGAGCACGATCGGCATGCAGTTTTGGGCGATGATCATCGACAGCTTTCGCGAGTCGCTGGATCGCAAGATCTTCTGGGTGATCATTGCGATCTCCGTGTTTGTGGCGCTGGCAATGGTAAGCGTCGGTTTCGAGGGCGACCGCGTCACGATGCTCTTCGGGGCGGTGGATCTGGAAACGGATGCCTACAGCCCCTTGTCTTCCCTTGGGCGCACGAAGATTGTCGGTTTGGTCGTATTCCTCTTGGCGAGTACCGTGCTCGGTTGGATCGGCGTCCTGCTGTCGATTGTGGCGACGGGGAGCGTGTTTCCCTCCATGATGGATCGAGGGAGCATCGACGTGCTGCTCGGAAAGCCGCTCAGTCGCTCCACGCTGTTTCTCTACAAGTATCTGGCGAGCATGGTCTTCGTGCTCGTCCAGGCGACGGTGTTCGTCGGGTTGACGTTTTTGGTCATGGGCCTGCGTTGGCACGTCTGGGCACCTGGGTATCTCCTCGCCATTCCATTGGCCGTGCTCCTATTCAGTTACGTATATTGCGTCTCCGTACTGGTTGCCGTTCGTACCGGAAGCACCGTGGCCGCCGTCCTGCTGAGCATCGGCGCATGGACGCTGTTTGCGCTTGTCCACCAGGCGCCCGCCGCATTCGAAGCCATTCCTATGCTGAAGGAACGCACAACATTGTATGCGGCGGTCCGGGTCATTAGTTGGATCCCCCCGAAGACCGGGGATTTTCCGTATATCGTCTCGCGCTGGTCCGGAGGTGGGACCAGCATTGACGCGCTTCCAGCCGGTCTAATGCGTTCCGCCAACGCATATACTGATCAGCAAATCGAGGACTCGCGACGATACGAGGCCGGGTTGGTCGCCGCGAATCCATGGTACTCGATCGGATCCTCATTGTTGTTCGAGGCCGTGATTGTGGGATGGGGTATGTTTGCCTTCGCACGTAAGGACTTCTAGATCATCGAGTGTGCTGCAGCACGATCCCATACCCTTGGACCCGGATCAGCGGCACGCCCTGCTTGCGCGTGTTGCTCCGGGACGACGACACGCTTGGCCACGAGGTATTTGGGCGTTGGAGCACTTGGAGGAGATCGGCGCAGGCCGTAGCCTATTGACCGAAGATTCACGGGACCTTGGAAACCGCTATTCCGAACGCTTACACGCGACATGATTCTCTGGTTGGGACTCGCACTTCTTCTCTGTTGTTCCGGCGCGGTTTCGGGTTCGGAAACCGCGCTATTCGCGTTGGATCGACCGACGCTGCACGCCTTCAGCGAGTCTTCCAGCGTACTATGTCGCCGTGCCGCCCGTTTGATGCGGCATCCGCGACGTGTATTGATGACCGTGCTGATCGCCAACACGGCCCTAAACGTGACGATCTTCGGCGTGTCGTTCGTCACCCTGGCGGGGCTCGATGACGTTCACCCCCTCGCCCCGGCGGTCGGCGGTGCGTGCGTGCTCTTCGCGGTGATTCTCGGCGGCGAGATTCTCCCGAAGGCGATCGCCTTTAGTTTCGTTCGTCGTTTCGCGCCTCCGGCCGCTCTGTTGATCAGCACGCTGCAGATCGCATTGGGTCCGATCCAATGGCTGCTGGCGACGTTCCTGGTCAATCCGATCACACGACTTATCTCGCCCCAACTGTCAGCCGCGGACGCGGTCACCACCGAGGAGTTGAGGCTGCTAGTCGAGCAATCGGCGATGGAGGGTGTGATCAGTTCGAGGGAAAACGAGATGCTCCAGGGCGTCGTCGCGTTGGGCGAGGCGAGCGTGCGCGAGGTGATGACGCCGCGCGTCGATATCCAGTACGTTCGGTCGAGCGCCAGCCGCGCGGATGCGTCGCGGATCATGCGAGAGTCGGGGCGGCGCAAGCTGCCGGTCGTGGGTCGGGATCTCGACGATATCCGAGGCATCCTTCACGGTCGTGACCTGTTTCTGCAGATCACCACACCGATTCACCAATTGCTTCGACCGGTGCATTACGTGCCGGAACAGATTCGCTTGGTACAGCTCATCCGACATTTTCGCGAGCACAAGATCCAACATGCCCTGGTGGTCGATGAATATGGAGGGACGGTCGGATTGGTTTCGATGGAGGACGTGGTCGAAAGGATCGTCGGCGACCTCTCGGAATACGACGCCCCGGTCGCGATGCCGACGGCCGAGCGCATCGACGAGAACACCTACCGACTGTCCGGCGACCTGAGCGTGCGCGATTGGGCCGACAGGTTTGCGGTCGCGCGGATCGACCGGAGGATCACCACGATCGGCGGATTGGTGCTCGCGAGGCTCGGTCGCCTGCCGCGCGTGGGAGACACGGTGCGGATGCGCAACCTGACGCTGACCGTCGAGTCCATGGACAAGCGGCGCGTATTGAGCGTGTTGCTCGAGCGTGATGACGCGAACCAAAACGATTCGAGGTCGCCGGGATGACGACGTACGCCATCGTCATCGTCATTTTCGTGGGGCTCTTGTTTTCGGCCTATTTCTCAGGCTCGGAAACGGGGCTATATTGTGTCAACAAGCTGCGACTGCACCTCGGCGTTCAGCGGGGCGACCCACGGGCGGTCCGGCTCGCGCGACTCATCGAGAACGAGCACACCGCGCTGTCGGTGACACTCATCGGCACTAACTTGATGAACTACGTGACCACGGCGACCGTCACCTATGCGTTCGCCCACCGGATGGGGTTCAGCGAGACCGAGGCCGAGGTGTATACCGTGCTCGCGCTCACGCCGGTGGTATTCGTCTTTGGTGAGGTGATACCGAAGAACCTCTTCCAAGCGAATGCGGACAGGTTGATGATCGCGACGAGTCAAGTCCTGGCCGTGTCGACGGCGCTGTTTCGGGCGACGGGCGTGGTTTGGCTGTTGACGACGCTGACGCGCGTCGCCATGCGTCTGGCCGGTGGCACGGACCCTTCGGGCACCGCGTTCGATCCGAAACGGCGCGTCGCGGCGCTGCTGGGTGAAGCCCTCGGTGGTAGCGCCGTCGGTCTGGACCAATCCCGACTGATCGAGCGCGTCATTCAGATTTCCGAAACGCCCGTCCATGCGGTCATGGTGCCTCGCGATCGCGTGCTCACCGTGTCCGCGGGCTGCGACCGTCGATCACTGTTGTCAATGGCCCGCAAGACACGCCACGCCCGACTTCCGGTTTATGACAGCAATCGCCGGCATATCATCGGTGTCGCCAAGATCGACGAACTGCTCGCTCATGACGATTGGTCGGTGGTTTCCGATCGACTCCGGCCGATCAGCGTGCTAAGCCCACACCAGACCGTCGCCGCCGCCGTCAATCAGTTGCAAGACACCCGACTTCCCATGGGCGTTGTTGCCGATCGTGGCGGCCGGATGCTCGGCATCGTAACGCTCAAGGACCTGCTCGAGGAGGTCGTCGGCGAGCTGGCCGAATGGTGATCGACCGACACCGGGAATCATCTGTGTCGAGCGCGTAGCGGTCGCCCCCTGCGGCGGCCGTAGAAATTCGCAAGCGCTTCGCATGCCCACGTCCGCCGCGGGGGGCGGACGCTACCGTGCGTTGCCGGAAAAGCCGCTAAACACGTATCGGGAATCAGCGCGCGACGCCGTCCGCCGTCTCGCGCGCGATCCTGGAGCACGACTATCCCCCGCACGGGTCCGGGATGTCGAACGAGGCTCCGGCGAAGGCGTCGAGCGTGGCGAGGATGTCATCAAAATCGATAACCCCGTTCGGCACGACGCCGACGAGGTCGTTGCTGTACAAAGTGCATGAACTGGATCCCGCGAAGCCGTCGAGCACGCAGATGATGTCGTCGAAGTCCACCGGCGGTCCGCTGTTGGTGACGTCGCCGAAGACCCACGTTGTGGCCGGAATCGAGACTGACACCGCCGCACCGCCGCAATCGGCGGCCGCCTCGTACGTCGTTTCCGGGAGAACCTCGGCGTCGCCGACGTGGACGGTTCCCCATTCCGCGGGTGTGCGGAATACGGGCGTGTCCACGAAACGGGCGATCCCCAGCGCTTGCAGCACCGGATTGGGGTCGAAATCGACGTACGACGCTAGGCACACAAGGTCTGTTTCCGACGTCACGAACAACGCGACGGGATCGGGGCCGGCAACCGGCGTGATCGCGATATACCTTGCCCCCTCCGCCTCGACGGCCGGCGGCGGGCAGTCACCACAGTCTATGACCGTCAGCGCGGCCCCGGTGCTCGAGACCGTACCGCAATCGTCTGTAACGTCGACGTGATACGTCCCCGCGTCAGCCGCACCGACGGGATCGATTATCAATGACGAGCTTGTTTCCCCGAAGATCGGTACGGCATCCACGAACC